>DALYHZ010000005.1:0-27970 GCA_031970635.1 Methylococcaceae bacterium
ACCGAAATACCGCCGCCGCACCACGCGCTTGATTAAACGCATTCACCCGAAATCGCGCCACATTTGGTAGGGAAAATGAAAAATCCGTTTCCATAAATTCCTCATAATCACGGCGTTGTTTATCGCTCATGATGTCATAAATTAAGCCGTGAACTTCTTTATGGTCTAAAGGCGGCACGTTAATGCGGCGCATATCGCCATCAACGCGAATCATCGGCGGTAAACCGGCGGATAAATGTAAATCCGAAGCATTATTTTTAAACGAAAAAGTCAGTAATTCTGCAATATCCATAGAATAAAACTCGTTATGTTTGGAAAAAAGTAGAGCGAGGAAAAAATAACATACGATAAAATCAACCGACTTTTAATCCACGTCTTTTTTTTGAAAAGCACCTATTATGCCTACAATCGCGCACAGACTTAAACAAATTCACACTCAAATTCACACGGCAGAACAAACTTATCACCGCGTTCAAAATTCAGTGCAATTGCTCGCCGTCAGCAAAACAAAACCTGCAAGTGCTATTGTGAGTGCGTATCAAGCCGGTCAACGGCATTTTGGTGAAAATTATGTGCAAGAAGCCTTACTTAAACAGCAAGAGCTGAGAGCATTTGATATAACATGGCATTTTATCGGTCCGATTCAATCCAATAAAACGAAAGTATTAGCCGCACATTTCAATTGGGTTCACAGTGTCGATAGTTTAAAAATCGCGCAACGGTTAAGTTCGCAACGTCCTGAATTTTTGCAGCCATTAAATATTTGTGTACAAGTCAATATCAGCGATGAAGAAAGTAAATCAGGCGTGAATTTAGATGAATTGCCGGATTTGATTTCGCAAATTTCAGATTTACCGAATATTAAATTGCGTGGCGTGATGGCAATTCCCGCGCCGCAACATGATTTCTTATTGCAACGTAAACCGTATCAAAAATTAGTGGCGGCGGTAAAAGCACTGCCAAATGACCAATTAACCACGTTTTCATTTGGCATGTCAGATGATTTAGAAGCGGCAATTGCTGAAGGTTCGACGATGGTGAGAATTGGAACGGCGTTGTTTGGAGCGAGGTTTTAAATTTCTTCGGTTTGCACGTCTTTGAGCAACCCTAAATGTTTAACATCAATTTCAATCACTAATTCCGTGTCACCGAATTCATCTATCGTTTCTTCAAGAATTTGCGCTTGCGAAAATAACTTAGCGCGAATACCGCCTTGTTGTGGTGTTAAAAAGCAACGGCGACGCACTTTCGTATTAGCGAATTTTTCAACCAACACATCAAACAATAATTCCACGCCCTGTCCTGTTTGCGCGGATAACCACACACGAATTGCATAGCCTTCGTCATCTCTATCCACATGCGGCGCGATATTGTCGAGCAAATCAATTTTGTTAAACACTTCTAAACGCGGGATTTTTGCCGCGCCAATTTCTTCTAAAACCAATTCGACTTGTTGCATTAAATCGTCACGGTCTTCGGCAGCTGCATCTACAACGTGCAATAGTAAATCGGCTTCTAAGGCTTCTTGCAGCGTTGATTTAAACGCGGCAACTAATTCGTGCGGCAACTGACGAATAAACCCTACCGTATCCGCAAAAACGACTTCGGCATTATTGGGCAATGGACAACGGCGTAACGTCGGGTCTAGCGTGGCGAATAATTGGTTTGCCGCGTAAATTTCTGCACCCGTCAACGTGTTGAACAGCGTGGATTTCCCCGCATTTGTATAACCGACTAATGAAATTGTAGGCGTTTCACTTTTTTTGCGTTGACTGCGACCTTGATGGCGTTGTTTATCCACTTTGTCGAGCCGCTGTTGAATTTGTTTTAAACGCACCCCAAGTAAACGGCGGTCGGTTTCAAGTTGCGTTTCACCAGGACCCCGCATCCCGATGCCGCCTTTTTGGCGTTCCAAATGCGTCCAACCTCGAACTAAACGTGTCGATAAATGTTTAAGTTGCGCGAGTTCGACTTGTAATTTTCCTTCAAACGATTGCGCCCGTTGCGCGAAAATATCCAAGATTAACCCGTTTCTATCGACAACGCGCACGCCTAAAAAACGTTCCAAATTCCGTTCTTGACTCGGCGACAGCGCGTGATTAAACAACACCACATCAGCTTCATACATTTCAATCGCTGATTTTAATTCGTCGAGTTTTCCCGTACCGATAAAATATTTTGGGTCAGGGCGTTGCCGACCACCGGTAACAACGTAAACCGGCTCTGTGCCTGCTGATTTTGCCAGCTCTTCGAGTTCATGCAAATTTTCTTCGCCATGATGAAAAATCATGTGAACTAAAATCGCACGTTCACCGGCATCAGGGCGTTCTGAAACTAAATCTTGCATAGTTTAATCATCGCTTTCGTCAATATCGCTACTGCCTAAACGTATCATTTTGCTCGGCACAATGGTTGAAATCGCATGTTTATAAACCATTTGACTGACGGTATTTTTCAACATGATGACATATTGGTCGAACGAATCGATTTTGCCTTGCAACTTGATACCGTTGACTAAAAAAATAGACACCGGTGTGTGTTCTTTTCTAAGAATATTCAAAAAACTATCTTGTAAATTTTGACTTTTGGACATCTTTTTTCTCCTTGATGATTTATTTTTCTTATTTTTATTTCGCCATAAAGCACGATTATACGCATTTAATTTTGCATCGTACGTGCTTGTGTATAAAGCGTTGCTGCAATCACAGCAACGGGGGCAATGACAATGTTAATCAGTGGTAACGATTGTCCCAATGTAACAACGCCACCAAAACTTAATGCGGTTAGGCGCATATTTTCCAATTGTTCTTTTTGCTGTAGAAATAACACGCCACGATTTTCCAATGGAAACGCAAAATACTCTAATGCCACGCACCATGCACTAAAGACAAACCAAAGTAATGGTGCAATTAAATTTACAACAGGAATTAAAAATAATATTAACAATGGCAACGTGCGCGTTAAAAAGTAACGTAATCGATGTAATTCTGCTCGCCAAACTTCGATTGCACTGGGTTCATGAGACGATAATGGTGGCGCGTTAATCACAATCAATGTTTGCGCCGCTAATTTTGCATAAAACGGCGCG
This sequence comes from Methylococcaceae bacterium, assembly GCA_031970635.1. Taxonomy (GTDB): domain Bacteria; phylum Pseudomonadota; class Gammaproteobacteria; order Methylococcales; family Methylomonadaceae; genus UBA10906. The sequence goes on from DALYHZ010000005.1 coordinate 3,089, forward strand.
GCAATTAAATTTGCCAATAACGAAAATGTAAAAAAACCAACAATACAAAAACCAATGAAAAATAAGGGATAAATAAACCAACTCAGCCAATGTAACCAAGCTGGAATGGCTTGCGTAATCCACGAATCTAAATACCAATAGCCTAAAACTAACGCACTGCTATACAAAACTAAATTGATAGCCAAAGGAATTAAAACAAACGGACGCAATGCCGGAGTGGTCAATAATTTCACTCCTTTCCACAAATATGCAACGATGCTAATCATAATAAATTCCGAATACCATTTACTTGCTCAGAAGGATTTAAAACAACGCCCTTATCGGTAACGATTGCGCTAATTAACGCGGCAGGAGTCACATCAAAAACAGGATTCCATGCGCTAACCAATGAATCAGGTGTGTCATAGCACGCGGGCAATAATTCAAGCGGATTGCGGCATTCGATTTCAATCCCATCGCCATTTTCCAATGTCCAATCAATCGTCGATGTCGGTGCAACAACCATGAATTTTACGCCATGTTGTTTTGCTAATGTTGCCAAGGAATAAGTGCCGATTTTATTTGCGGTATCACCATTTGCGGCAATTCTGTCTGCGCCCACGATAATCCAATCAATTGCACCCGATTTCATAAGCCACGCCGCCGCACTGTCTGCAATCAGTGTCGCAGGAATTCCATCTTGCGCGAGTTCCCAAACGGTTAACCGTGCGCCTTGTAACCACGGACGCGTTTCTCCGGCGTAAACCTTTAAATTTTTATTCTGCGTCACAGCACTGCGAATCACACCTAATGCCGTGCCATAACCGCCGGTTGCTAAACTGCCAGTATTGCAATGTGTCATGACACCTTTTGCATCAACGAGCAATGCTGCGCCTAAATCGCCCATACGTTGATTTGCCGCTTTGTCATCGGTGTGAATTTTTATCGCGCATTCGATAACAGCACTAAAAACGTCATCGCCACTTTCAGTAAGAACCGCTTTCATTTTGTCCAATGCCCAAAACAAATTCACAGCAGTCGGACGCGATTGCGCGAGGATTTCAATATCGGCGGCAACGTTGTCGCGCCATTGTGCAGATTGCAAATGTTGTTGCATCGATAAAACGACACCATACGCGGCGGCAATACCGATGGCTGGCGCACCGCGTACGCGCATGGATTTAATGGCTTCAGCAACACCGATTGCATCTGTGTAACTGTCATAATGTGTTTGTTCAGGTAATTGACGTTGATCTAAAACCTCTAAACTTTTGCCCGTCCAGATGAGGGCTTGTACGATTGCATGCGTCATATTTCAAAGGGAAATTAAGTTTTATTTAAAATTGTTACTTAGTTTACTCGAAGTTTTGCTGATAAGCGGATTTTTACAGTGCTTTTCTGCTTAAACCGCTTTGTTTACTGACATTATCTAATTCAGTCATAAAAATTGAGCTGATTTTTTTTAGTGACTGTTAGATAATGAGGTGCAACTCATAAGAATAACTACAATAAGGTTTTAAGACACATGCAGAAACAATCCAGTTTCACCCGCGAAGAATTACTTCAGTCCGGTCGAGGTGAATTATACGGACCGGAAAATGCTCAACTGCCGCTACCAAATATGTTGATGATGGATAGAATTATCCATATTTCTGACGAAGGCGGCGATTACGGCAAAGGCGAAATCATCGCTGAACTCGACATTACGCCCGACTTGTGGTTTTTTGCTTGCCATTTTCAAGGCGACCCTGTGATGCCAGGCTGTTTAGGTCTTGATGCGATGTGGCAATTGGTTGGTTTTTATTTATGCTGGATGGGCGGACCTGGAAAAGGTCGAGCGTTAGGCGTAGGCGAAGTGAAATTCACCGGTCAGGTTTTACCAACTGCTAAGAAAGTTACTTATCGCGTCAATTTGAAAAGGGTGATTATGCGTAAATTAGTGATGGGCATTGCTGACGCGACGATGGAAGTGGACGGCAAAGTCATTTATGAAGCCACCGATTTGCGTGTTGGCTTATTTACTTCTACAGAAAACTTTTAAAGGGTAAAACAATGAAGCGCGTGGTAGTTACTGGTTTGGGCATCGTCTCTAGCATAGGTAATAATCAACAAGAAGTCGTCGAATCGTTACGAGAAGGACGCTCGGGGATTAGCTTTGCTGAAGTTTATAAAGAAATGGGATTTCGCAGCCAAGTGCATGGCGCAATCAACATCGATTTGGACGCATTTATTGATAGAAAAATTAAACGTTTCATGGGCGATGGTGCGGCATTTAATTACATTGCTATGCAACAAGCAATCGCTGATTCGGGTTTAGAAGAAGCGGATATTTCCAATGTCAGAACCGGATTAGTCATGGGTTCAGGTGGTCCTTCAACGTCTAATCTTGTTGAAGCGGCGGATATTTTGCGCGAAAAAGGTGTTAAAAAAGTAGGTCCTTACATGGTGCCACGCGCGATGTCGAGTACCAACACCGCTTGTTTAGCAACGCCTTTCAAAATCAAAGGTGTGAATTATTCGATTACCTCTGCGTGTGCGACTAGCGCACATTGCATTGGTCATGCGATGGAATTGATTCAAATGGGCAAACAAGATGTTGTGTTTGCCGGTGGTGGTGAAGAAGAACATTGGAGTATGTCCGTACTTTTCGATGCAATGGGGGCAATGTCGTCTAAATACAATGACACGCCAACCACTGCGTCACGTCCTTATGACGAAAGCCGTGATGGTTTTGTAATTTCAGGCGGTGGCGGCGTTTTAGTTATCGAAGAATTGGAACATGCAAAAGCGCGTGGTGCGAAAATTTATGCCGAACTCGTCGGTTATGGTGCAACGTCGGATGGTTATGACATGGTGCAACCATCGGGTGAAGGCGCAGTGCGTTGTATGCAACAAGCCATGGCAACCGTTGATGGCAAAATTGACTACATCAATGCACATGGCACAAGTACACCTGTTGGAGATACCAAAGAATTAGAAGCCTTACGCGTCGTTTTTGGTAACGAAAATATGCCGTGGGTCAGTTCGACGAAATCATTGACTGGTCATGCGCTGGGGGCAGCGGGTGTAAATGAAGCGATTTATTCATTGCTTATGATGCAAAATAATTTCCTAAGCGCGTCGGCAAATATTACCAATTTGGACACTGGTGCGGCAGGTATTCCCATCGTGCTTGAACGCCAAGACAACATCACGTTAAACACCGTTATGTCGAACAGTTTTGGATTCGGCGGCACAAACGCGACGTTGATTTTCCAACGTTATTAAACACTGCTTTTTAAGTTCAAGGCGTGGGATTTAAAAATTTCAAGCCTTGAACTTTTCACTTATTTACCCCCTCAAAAATGCCTGAAGTTTCCGATTTAAATCAAAAAACACGTTACCAATTTAACAAACTCCAAAAACGTTTACGTCACAGCGTTGGCGATGCAATTGCCGATTTCAATATGATTGAAAATGGCGACAAAATCATGGTTTGTTTATCTGGCGGTAAAGATTCGTACACGCTGCTCGATATTTTGCTTAATTTACAAAAAACCGCGCCGGTGGATTTTGAATTATTGGCGGTGAATTTAGACCAAAAACAGCCGAATTTTCCCGAACACGTTTTGCCGCAATATTTAGAAACGCTTGGCGTGCCGTATCACATTATCGAAAAAGATACTTACAGTGTTGTAAAGCGCGTCATTCCCGAAGGACAAACGACCTGCGGATTATGTTCACGGCTGCGACGTGGCACGTTGTATGGTTTTGCAGAAGAAAACAACGTCACCAAAATCGCGCTCGGACACCATCGTGATGATATTTTAGAAACGTTCTTTTTGAATATTTTTTACGGGGGCAAACTCAAAGCGATGCCACCAAAATTACTCAGCGACGATAAAAAAAATATCATTATTCGTCCCCTCGCCTACACGCGAGAAAAAGATATTGAACGTTACGCTACGTTTAAAAACTTTCCGATTATTCCGTGCAATTTATGTGGTTCGCAGGAAAATTTGCAACGCAAAGCCATGAAAGAAATGCTGAAAACGTGGGATAGACAATTTCCTGGACGTTTAGAAACCATTTTCACTAGCTTGCAAAACGTCGCGCCTTCGCAATTAGCCGATAGAAATTTGTTTGATTTTGTAAATTTATTTCGTGAACCGAATGCGGTTGCCGATAAAGATTTGGATTTGTTGGCATTGTGACTGCAAAAATAGTCGAATTCTGCGATAATGCGCCCTGAAAGCGCAATAATTTCCCTCTTATCACTCAAACTAAACGAGTTAAAAATGAACAATAATCAGTGGAAAGTCCAACCTAAAGATGTGTTAAACGCAAGTCCTGTCATGCCTGTGATGGTAATTCAAGATTTAGAAAACGCCGTGCCATTAGCCAAAGCCTTAGTTGCGGGCGGTATTCGCGTTTTAGAAATTACGTTACGCACACCGATTGCGTTAGAGGCGATTCGTCAAATTAGCCAAGAAGTTCCCGACGCGATTGTGGGTGCTGGTACGATTTTAACCCCTGAACAACTTAAAGCCGCCGAAGAAGCGGGTGCAGTATTTGCGATTAGCCCAGGTTTAACCGCAACGTTACTTGCGGCGGCACAAAAAAGTCGCATCGCGTTAATTCCAGGTATTTCGAGTTTGTCTGAATTGATGCTTGGTATGGAATACGGTTTAGACCATTTCAAATTTTTCCCAGCCGAAAATGCCGGTGGCGTTCCTATGTTAAAAGCTATTGCAGGCCCTATTCCACAAGTCACATTCTGTCCAACAGGAGGCATTTCATTGGCTAACTATAACGAGTATTTAAAACTTAGCAACGTGGCTTGCGTTGGTGGTTCATGGCTTGCACCTGCCGATGTGGTTAAAAATAAACAATGGGACAAAGTGACCGAACTTGCTCAACAAGCCATTGCCGGCGTGAATCGCTAAAAGTTTTTACTTTCTTATTTCCACGGCGTATTGAAATTTAAATCGAGAAAAATCATGACCCAAACGCGCACGTTTACTTTAATAAATGAGAATTCACAACCGATTTGTGAATTACCTGTTTTGCAAGGCACTATCGGGCCTGATGTCGTCGATGTTCAAGCTCTATATAAAAAAACAGGGATGTTCACTTACGACCCTGGATTTACCTCGACAGCCAGTTGCACGTCAAAAATTACTTATATCGACGGCGAAGAAGGCATTTTGTTATATCGTGGTTTTCCCATTGAGCAACTCGCAGAACGCTGTACATTTTTAGAAGTGTGCCATTTATTGTTACATAGCGAATTACCTACCCCTGAAGAATTAGCCAAATTTGAATATGAAATCACCATGCACACGCTTGTGCATGACCAATTGACTAACTTCTTCAAAGGCTTTCGCCGTGACGCACATCCGATGGCAATTATGGTCGGAGTCGTCGGCGCATTATCCGCGTTTTATCATGACGCATTAGATATTAAATCCAAAAAAGATAGGGATTTGAGCGCGATTCGTTTAATTGCCAAAGTACCGACAATTGTTGCGATGTGTTACAAATACAGTATCGGCTTGCCGTTCATGTATCCAAACAATAAATTGAGCTACGTGGAAAATTTCATGCGAATGATGTTTGCGACACCATGCGACGATTACACCCCCAATGAAGTGTTAGTTCGTGCATTAGAACGCATTTTAATTTTGCACGCCGACCACGAACAAAACGCTTCAACCTCAACGGTTCGTTTAGCAGGTTCAAGTGGCGCGAATCCTTATGCGTGTATTACCGCAGGGATTGCGTGTTTATGGGGTGCAGCGCATGGTGGCGCGAATGAAGCAGTTTTAAACATGCTACAAGAAATTGGCGATGAATCTAACATTCCTAAATTTATTGCTCGCGCGAAAGATAAAAGTGATCCGTTCCGTTTGATGGGTTTTGGACATCGCGTTTATAAACATTACGATCCGCGTGCAAAATTAATGCGTGCGACTTGTTACGAAGTGTTAGAAGAACTCGGTTTACATGATAATAAACTGTTCAAACTCGCCTTAGAACTTGAACGTTTTGCATTAGAAGACCCGTATTTTGTTGAGAAAAAATTGTATCCGAATGTCGATTTTTATTCGGGCATCGTGTTACACGCACTGGGTATTCCGACTAATATGTTTACGGCGATTTTTGCGATGGGACGTGCTATTGGCTGGATTGCGCATTGGGATGAAATGATTGCTGACCCAGAACAACGCATTGGTCGTCCACGTCAATTATACCGTGGTGCAACACGACGTGATTTACCGCCTCAACACCGTTAATTGAAATGACTATGCAAAAGAAAACCGCTCATCAAATTGCCAGCGTTCTAACCGAAGCATTACCGTATATTCAACGCTTTAAAGACAAAATTATCGTAGTGAAATTTGGCGGCAACGCCATGATTGATAATGAATTAAAACGCAGTTTTGCGCGTGACATTGTGTTGATGAAATCGGTAGGGTTCACGCCTATCGTTGTTCATGGTGGTGGTCCGCAAATTGGCGAAATGCTGGCGAAATTAGGTAAAACGACTCAATTTATTGACGGGATGCGCGTCACTGACGATGAAACCATGAATGTGGTGGAAATGGTGTTGGGCGGCTCGGTGAATAAAGAAATCGTCCATCTTATCAACAGTCTCGGCGGTAAGGCTGTCGGTTTGACGGGAAAAGATGGGCATTTTATTCAAGCCAAAAAACTACACGCGGTGGATAGCAAAACAGGTGAACCGGTAGATTTAGGTTATGTCGGTGAAGTGAGTGCTATTGATAACAGTATGTTAGATATGCTTAGTCAAAGCGATTTTATTCCGGTAATTGCGCCAATTGGCGTGGGAGCTAACGGGCATTCGTACAATATCAATGCCGATTTAGTGGCGGGAAAGATTGCCGAAGAATTAAACGCTGAAAAACTGATTTTACTCACCAACACGGCGGGCATTTTAGATAAACAAGGGGAATTATTAACCGGTTTATCGCTTGCTGACATTGATGCGTTGATTGCTGATGAAACAATTTCGGGCGGCATGATTCCTAAAACCCGTTGCGCCACTGATGCGTTAAAAGGTGGTGTCACTAGCGTACACATCATTGATGGTCGCGTGGAACATGCCGTGTTGTTAGAGTTATTTACCAATCAGGGTGTAGGGACGTTGTTGTTACATCATTCACCGCCGCGCCAAGCCAACGTTCCATTAACAACGGTACATTCTCAGGCGCGGCGGTGAACACTTCATCGCCCCATGCTGAAACCGTTTCAAACAAATGCCCGTGTTGCTCAGGATTGACCGTTTTAAAACGCAATTGTCCTTTCTGACGAGTTCCTAATAATTCACCCGCGCCACGCAATTGCAAATCTTTTTCGGCAATCACAAAACCATCGTGATGTTCACGCATAATACTTAAGCGTTCTCGCGCCATTTCAGGCAATGCGGAATAAAGCAATAAACAATAACTCTCCCCTTCTCCACGTCCGACCCGTCCGCGTAGTTGATGCAATTGCGATAAACCTAATCGCTCTGGATTTTCAATAATCATCAATCCCGAATTCGGCACGTCAACGCCCACTTCAATCACCGTCGTAGCAATAAGCAAATCGAGTTCATGATTTTTAAATGCTTGCATGATTGCATCTTTTTCTGCCGCTTTCATCCGTCCATGAACCAAACCAACGCGCACTTTGGGTAACATTTGTATTAAAAATTGTGCGGTGCTTTCAGCCGCTTCGCCTTGCAACACGTCCGATTCTTCAATCAATGTGCAAACCCAATAGGCTTGACGTTTTTTTGCTACCCAATCGTTAATTTTTGCAATCACTTCATCCCGCCGTTGCGCCGGTAAAACCCGCGTAATAACCGGTTGGCGATTTGGCGGTAATTCATCAATCACCGACACATCCAAATCTGCATATTGCATCATCGCCAACGTGCGTGGAATTGGCGTAGCAGTCATGACTAATTGATGCGGACGCATTTCGCCATTCTCGCCTTTATCGCGTAATGCCAAACGCTGATCGACACCAAACCGATGCTGTTCATCGATAATAATTAGCCCCAACTTTTGAAACTGCACTTGTTCTTGAAATAAAGCGTGCGTGCCAATCACCAATTGAATTTCCCCCGCCGCTAATGCTTTTAAACCTTGCTCACGCGCTTTGCCTTTTAATTGTCCGGTTAGAAATAAAATTTGATAATTAAATGGTGCAAACCACGCGCTGAAATTTTGATAATGTTGCTCGGCAAGTAATTCTGTTGGCACCATAAGCGCAACTTGATAGCCATTACTTATCGCTAATAACGCCGCTATTGCTGCCACAAGCGTTTTCCCTGAGCCGACATCACCTTGCACTAATCGCAACATCGGCTGTGCATTTTCGCAATCCGCATAAATCTCTGCAATGACGCGCTGTTGTGCGCCGGTGAGTTTAAAAGGAAGAGATTGTAAAAAGGTTTTTTCTATCTTTTTATTCGTATGAAAAAGCGGCGCTTGCCAACGTTTCGCCTGTTGTTTCGCACAACGCATCGTCAAATAATGCACAAGCAATTCTTCATGCGCTAACCGTTGAAAAGCAAGCGGCTGGATGGTTTCTTTTGGCGCGTGAATTTGCTGTAGCGCACTACGAAAATCAGGATAACCAAAATGTTGCAACAAATTATCGGGCAAATAATCGTGTAATTCTTCGTCACAACGTTGCAAGGCTTGTAACACCGTTCGCCGCAAAATTGATTGCGTTAAACCTTCGGTGCTGGGATAAATGGGCGTGAGCGCATTTTCAGTTACAACGGTTTCATTTTCGGTAAGTAATTGGTATTCAGGATGCACCATTTCTAGCCCATCATTAAAACCAAAACGCACTTCACCAAAACATTGCAACGTATCACCATGTTTGAGTGCTTGATATTGTGCGGGAAAATAATGAAAAAACTTTAACACCAAAACGCCCGTCCCATCATTGATATGACAGACGAGCGTTTTGCGTCCTGATGGCATAATTGCCACTTGTTCAATACGTCCGCGAACTAACGCCGATGTGCCGATGATAAGTGCATCTATTGTCCGAACACTTGTTCGGTCTTCATAACGAGAAGGCAAATGAAACAACAAATCTTGAAGCGTATAAAGCTGTAGTTTGTGCAGACGGCTAACCGTTTGTGAGCCAACTCCCGTTAGCACACTAACGGGAAGTTTGAGCGAAGACATAATGTTTAATCTTAGAGGAAATCTTCAGGCGGCATCGAATACGAATATTCTTGCTGTGGTAATTCCATAATCCCGTCCATTTCAACAGCGGCTCCTTTCGGCAACGCGGCAACGCCAATTGCGGCACGCGCTGGGTAAGGTTCATAAAAATAACGCCCCATAATTTCATTCACAATCGGAAAATGCGATAAATCCGTTAAGAAAACGTTTAATTTCACAATGTCAGACAATTCACCACCTGCGGCATGTGCGACTGCTTTAAGATTTTCAAACACTTGGGTAATTTGCGCGTTAATATCACCATCTACGAGTGTCATGGTCGCGGGAACTAATGGAATTTGCCCCGACAAATAAACTGTGTGACCGATTTTAACGGCTTGTGAATAAGTACCAATCGCTTGCGGCGCAAGCGGCGTGTGAATGATGTGTTTACTCATGATTAACTCTCTACATGTAAAAAATTATTGTCCATTTCGTACTAAGCGAACCGCGTTAGCACTGCCCATATTACTCGTTCCTGTACTGCTATTGTCAAAATCTGTTACCCACATGCTGAAATTATTTGTTGCATACGGCGAAGATGACCAGAATAAATATTGCGTGTTAGGGAAATAAAGTTTATCAATCATCGGACTAGAAGGCGTGCCAGTACAAATTGTTCCACTCTCTGTTGCACCAAGTGTTTTGGATTTACCGTCCGAACAAAAAACTAAACTTTTCAGTTCTTCATTAGTGGGTAATCGCCAATCTTTTGCACCACATAAACTCTCAGCATTTACGTCAAATACAAAACCACTGGCATCGGTGACGGCTTCATATTCGCCTCTTGGATTGTAATTCGCTGAATAATTAGTATAGGCATTGTTCATATCGCGCAAACCACCATCAACCGTTTTCACTTCCCAAATCAAACCGGTTTTATTATCTTTTGTACATCCCCAATCAGTAGAAGCATTGCCAAATACAGGATTTACGGGACAATCTTCTTCACCTTCTAACGCACCACTGTTACAAACTTTTGTGTAATGCGATGGCGTTGATGTGATTTCAACCGTTTTTGATAAAACGGTACTCGACAAAACAGGATTGCCGCTGTCTTTAGCCGTTGCGGTTAAAGTAATAATACCTGCTGTGGTGTAAGTGTGCGTAAAAGTGAGCGTTGTGCCATTAGTGGCATTTTGTCGCTCTATTTTTGAACCGTCTTTCCAATCGACTACCACATTACTCAAATTATTGTCACTGTCTGTCGCTTTGACTTGCAACGTGTAAACCAAGCCATTTTCAATTGTTGCACCGCCACTGACTAATGATATTTCAGGCGGATGATTAACCGGCGCGGCTTTAACCGTATAAGTGCCACCAGAAGTTACGTCTTGCAACACATTTCTAGAATTATAAACGCCAATTTTAAATGCACCTGTGCCAACCGTGCTTAAAATCCGTGATAACGAGTAGTTTAATCCGGAACTGTCTGCTGCCATCGTGGCTAATCCACCACCGAAATCGACTTTCACAGTGTAGCCGCTAGGTAATGTTGCACCATTTAATGTTGCGGTAAATTTAAACATCGCCCCAGCAGTTGCCGAAGTAGGTGAGATGCTTGCCTTCGTAATTTTAGGAATAACCGTCGTTGCAGCCTGCACTGCGCTAGCGGTATAAAACGCCGTTAAGAAAAATCCCACGGTGTAAAACGATTTAAATGAAAATTTCATTGTGATGCCTTGTAAGAGCTTTAATAAACGTAAAAAAATGGTAAATAATTCTGCTATCACCGATTAAAAAAATTTTTTCGGCACGCATTGCTTTATTTCAAGCAATACAATTGCCAAGTCGCACTTTTTAAATCAATGCTCATAATGAATTTTTCGTTGCCACCACTTTAAGTAAATTTTGAAAAACGGCAAATAACTCTGCCATGTGCGCGGGTTTATAAGGAAATAAATCAACCGGATCAATCGCGTGAACAATCATGCAACTGTCAATTTCAAAAATCAATAATTCCCCGTCTTGCGTTTCGCTACAATCAATTCCGATATAATCTAAACCCGTGCGTTCATAAATAGCTTGAAAAGCTGCCGCATGTTTTTTGGCAAATGTTTCCAAAAAATTGCTCATTACGCGTGCTTCTTCAGCGCGTTTTTCAGCATCATCTGCCATACCCGCATTCAAATAATGAATCATCCAATGCGACGAAATAGCTAAATGCGCTAGAAATGGTTTGCCTGCAATTAACATGATGCGATATTTACGAAACAGCCCATCTGCATTGCGATAATCAACAAATCGCGCCACAAAAAATTCATCATAATTTTGTTGCGTAACATAATCGGTTAAAGCGGTTAGCGAATCTATTTTTGCTAAATCGTGACCGGCATGTGAATCGACCGGACGAATAATTAACGGGTAATCGAAAACGGCTGTATTTAGCGTTTCCGTTGTGTAACGCACCGTGTTTGGCATCACAATTCCCGCCGCATCAGCAAGTAATTGGCACGCCGCATCACGCGACATTTTGGTAATGCGTTCAGGTTTGTTTAAAACCGGTTTTGACCAAATTCTTAAAATGGGTTCGAGCTGTTTTAATATCGATAGATTTTCTTCTGATTCTGCAATCGCGACGAATAGCACATCGTGTTCGGGCAAATCTTCGTTAAATGAGCCTGCAACGGTAAATAAATCGTCTGTAACATAAAACTGCGTCAATTCAATGTCTGAATTCTCGAGCAAAAATTCAATCGGTGTGTTTGCCATTAAATCGCCTTTGCTCAGCAAGGCTAATACGCGCAACATTGGCGATTTCTTTGTAGGTAAAACATAATCGCGTTGCAATGCAATGGCTTGCGCTTGTACTTGTAACGCCAATTCACGATTGCCGCGTAATTGCAAAACAGTCGCCAAATCCATTAACGCATTTGCATCGTTTAAATTGTCACTCGTTTTATCAATTAACATTTGCCCCAATGGCGCAAGATCAACATTTGCATGAGCAAGCCGCATCAATTCTACTAATCCGATAAACGGTTTGGATGCTAATTCGCTAAGATTTAAAGTTGGTTTCATAATTTTAGAGTTTGGAAGAAGTTAAGGTGTTACCAAATTTCAAAACGGCTGCCAGAAAAATATCCATGTCATTTTTCGTCGTGCGATGATTCACAAGCGCGGCACGAATGGCAACCTGTCCATTTAAGGTCGTAGAAGATGGCGCGGCAATCCCTGATTCTTGTAAAGCAATGACCAATTCGGTATTCACGCGATTTACGTCATCACAACGATAACGAAAACAAACAATATTCAACGCAACTGGCGCGAGTAATTCTAATTCTGGCGTGATTTCGATTTGCTGTTTTAAATATTGCGCTAATTCGCAAGTATGGGCGATAACTTGCCCCAGTTTTTCGTTGCCGTAAACGCTCAACGTAAACCACGTTTTCAACGCGCGAAAACCGCGTGACAAATCTAATCCTAAATCACACGCCCATGGTGAATTAGCGGATAAACCGCGCTCATGGCGTTGTAAATAAGCAGCGGGAGAAGCAAAGGTTTGTTGATGAATATTACCGTCTCGAACCAAAATAAACCCTGCGTCGTAAGGCACTTGTCCCCATTTGTGAAAATCAAAGGCAATTGAATCCGCGCGTTCAATTCCGGCTAAACGTGGTGCAAGCTCAGGCGCAAGCATTGCCAACGCGCCAAATGCGCCATCGATATGAAACCAAATTTTTTCACGCGCACATAACGCCGCAATTTTTTGTAAATCATCAATTGCGCCGACATCCACACTGCCAACCGTTGCCACGACTAAAAACGGAGTTTTGCCGGCGTGTTTGTCCGAAATAATTGCCTGTTCTAACGCGACAACATCCATTTCGTGATTTGCATTCACAGAAATTTTGCGTAACGCGGCTGTACCGATACCCGAAATATCTAAGGCTTGCCCGACACTAATATGTGCGGCACTTGATGTGTAAGCCGTTAATTCTGGCGCATTGCATAAACCGTTTTGCCTTACGTCTGCACTTAAAATATGAGTTCGCGCACACAAACAACCTATTAGATTTGCCATCGATGTTCCCGTGACAAACAAGCCGCTGGCGGTTTCGGGAAAACCAAATAAATCACGCACCCAACGCATCACTTGACGTTCAATTTCAACTGGAGCTTGATTGCGTCCGCCTAAATTTGCATTTAGACCAGCGGCGAGCATTTCTGCCAACATGCCAATCGGCGTTCCACCGCCATGCACCCAACCCATAAAACGCGGATGCGTATTACCGACAGCATAAGGCAATATGTTTTGCATAAAATCAGCGTGCGCTTCGATTAACGTTTTTTCTGCTAACGGCTGACGCAAAGTGGTTTGTAATTCAGCAGGCATTGCTTGCCAAACGGGATTTGAATTTAACCCTTCCGTGTAATCCAACATGTCATCAAGCATCCGATGTGCTTGAGCGCGAAACGCCGTCCAATCTTGCGGGTCTAACGATTTCCCTACCGTTTCAAGCATCGTCGCGCCATTGGCTGTAAGGATATTTAGCTAAATTATTATTGTAATAACGCATATCCTGCGTCACGTCTGCGCCAATCCAATTAGGTTTGGTAAACGTTTCATTTGCTTCCTCTAACTCAATTTCCGCGACAATCAAACCGGCATTTTCGCCATCGAATTCGTCAATTTCCCATTGATGATTATTGTGCATGACAAAATGGCGTGTTTTTTCAATCACCGGTTTTAAACACAAATTGTTTAAAATTTCCTGCGCGTCTGTTAGCGGGATTTCGTATTCGTACTCATGCCGTTGCGTACCGATAGTTGCACTTTTAATATTGAGCCACGCCTGATTATCACTGATTCGCACACGAATGGAACTGGTTGGCTGTGAGCTTAAATAACCCTGTTTATAAATGACCGAATGACTGACTTGCTCGCGCCATGCGTCACTGGCTAATAAAAATTTGTGTTCGATTTCAATTGCCATTACAACGACCTAACGCGCGTGGCTGCCGTCGCAATACGGCGGATTACCGGTTTTACCACAGGCGCATAAATGGACAGTTTTGGTTTCTTCGGCAACAAATTTTAAGGATTTTTTGTCTGTATCAGCCGTTTTATGTGCGCCATCACAAAGCGGCATGATGCTACTCAGACCACAACTGCACCAGCTATACGTTTTTCCTTCTTCAACATCGAATGCCATCGGGGCGGTATATTTTCCAGTCATTTTTATTTTTCCTAATAAGAAATCTAAGTGTGTGCGAATTATAAGCGAAATCTTTATTTAATCAGTCAGCAATGCTAAAGTTATTCCGCATTAAATTACTTGGTATTTCATTTTTAGGAGATTTTTATGGCTTTTGAACTTCCCGCATTACCGTATGCCAAAGACGCACTCGCGCCACATATTTCGGCTGAAACGTTAGAATTTCACCACGGCAAACATCACCAAACTTACGTCACAAACTTAAACAATTTAGTACCAGGTACTGAATTTGAAGGTTTGTCACTCGAAGAAATCGTAGTGAAATCATCTGGTGGTATTTTTAACAATGCCGCACAAGTTTGGAACCACACTTTTTATTGGAACTGTTTAGCTCCAAACGCGGGTGGTGAACCTACTGGCGCGTTGGCAGATGCAATTAACGCGACTTTCGGTTCGTTTGCAAAATTCAAAGAAGAATTCACCAAAACAGCGATTACAACTTTCGGTTCTGGTTGGGCGTGGTTGGTTAAAAATGCAGATGGCAGTTTAGCGCTTGTTAGCACCAGCAATGCAGGTTGCCCATTAACCGCAGGTCAAACACCGATTTTGACTTGTGACGTTTGGGAACACGCTTACTATGTTGATTACCGCAATGCGCGTCCTGCGTATTTGGAAGCCTTCTGGGCATTAGTGAATTGGGATTTTGCCGCGAAAAATTTTGCTGCTTAGTTTTTTGAATTCATTTTAATTGAATAAAACGCCCTGCTTTTTTGATTAAAAGGCGGGGCGTTTTTATAGACTCTCTAGTTCTTTACTTATCACTGCCGGTAAGATTTTAGGCGATTTAATCCGCAGTTGTTTATTGACATTAAATCGACCAAATACCACCTCACTATCAGAGCTGTTCACGCCAAATATTCCCGCCAAAAATCGAACCATGTGGTCAGTTGCTCTACCTGCAACAGGTGCGGCGGTAACACTGACTTTCAATTGATTACCTTTCGCTTTGCCAATCGCATCGCGTTTTGCGCTGGGTGTTCCTAAAATATTAAGCACTAACGTTTCATTATCCCAAGCGCAAAATGAATTCATAATGAATCCCTTTTTACTCATATTTTTCCTTACAATCCCTAAATTTAAACCTATCAGAATGAATGACAAGCGGTTCAATCATCAGTATTTATCATGTGCGTAGCTAAATCTTGCAACGCATTTTTGATGTTCGTGTGCAATATTGGATTCATCGGGATTTCTTCGAGTGCTTTATTCATGCACAACATCCATTGGTCGCGTTCTGATTCGCCAATTTTAAAAGGAAGATGACGAGCGCGTAACATGGGATGACCAAATTCTTCGATAAATAAATTCGGACCACCTAACCAACCAGACAAAAATTTGAATAATCTGCTGTTAGCCGAAGCGAGACTAGGCTGATGTATTGCGCGAATCCCTTGCGCTTCAGGTAATGTGTCCATATAAAAATAAAAACGGTCTACCAATAAATGGATGGCTTGTTCGCCACCTATATAGCCATAGGGCGTAGTGTGTGTCATTGCTGTATTTTTTAAATGAGATTATGGATATTTAAATTAAACGCTACGCCTACACCACCTAAACCACAGTAACCATCTGGATTTTTAGCTAAATACTGTTGATGATATTCTTCGGCATAGTAAAACGGCGGAGCAGGCAGAATCTCAGTGGTAATGTCAGGAAAGCCCGCTTTTGTCAGTTCTATTCCGTAAATACTTTTCGCACATTCGGCGGCTTTTTGCTGCTCGTCATTAAAAGTATAAATTCCTGAACGGTACTGTGTGCCAATATCATTGCCCTGACGCATGCCTTGCGTTGGATTATGCGATTCAAAAAAGAGCTTAAGCAACTGCGGAAAAACAATTATTTCAGGATCGAAAATAACTAAAACGGCTTCGGCATGACCTGTTAACCCTGTACAAACTTCTTTGTAAGTTGGATTTTCTGTATTGCCGCTAATATAACCCACCGCTGTACTGTAAACGCCTTTTTGTTGCCAGAATTTACGTTCTGCGCCCCAAAAACAACCCAAAGCAAAAATAACTTGTTCCAATTCGTCAGAAAATGGTGGCTTGATAGGATGTTGATTAACAAAATGAATCATAATGTTGCAATAGCAGATTTTGCGTTACATTGTGCGATGACTTCTGCCAACTGCGATTCATTTAATTTATGTTTGATGGCATCCGTACCGTTGAAATTAAACGTTTGATAATCTTTTTTGGCAAACGTGGCAATTTGACACTTTTTGAAGGGCTGATTTTCAAAAGGCATTTTTGTCGCGTCAGAATTTAATAGCGTCGTACCTTCTAAACTCGGTGCATAAATCATAAATTCGCCTTTCATTGCCAACACTGCGCGATATTGATTTGCACTGGTTAAATACAAATAGCCAACTTCAACGTCTTTTTCTTTCAATTTCATATTTTCATCTCAACGTTTGTTATCACAGGTGATTTATACAATAAAATTGCCAAAAAAAAAGCCTTACTCTTTCGAGTAAGGCTTTTTAATTTATGGTGCCTTGGGCCGGAGTCGAACCGGCACGTCCTTTCGGACGAGGGATTTTAAGTCCCTTGCGTCTACCAATTTCGCCACCAAGGCAAATAACTTGATAAGCCGCATATTATATAGAAAAATAAAAAACGCGCCACATTTTTTTGAAAAACCGGCAAAAAATACGCTCAATCAAATGGTTCTATAACCTTAACTCTTTGTTTCCACGCTAAGATTAACAAACTTGCAAAAATCAACCATAACAAACTTGGTAGCAAATAAAACCATTGTTGATAAAACGTTGGCTGTGGATTTTTTAAATACGGCACGCGATAAACATCCGCCCACTGTTCATGAATTGGTGAACGTTGCAAAATTTCCCCCGAAGCCAAACTCGCAGATGACATTCCCGTATTCGTGACACGCAACACTGGACGACGAAATTCAACGCCTCGTGCTAATGTCATATAAAAATGTTGATAAGGCTGTTGCCACGTCCCATACCACGAATCATTGGTAACATTGACAATAAACTGTGCGCCTAAATTTGCCAAATCCCGTGAAAAATACGCAAATAAACCTTCGTAACAAATTTGCGGAGCCATTTTCAAACCATGCAAATTAAACAATGTCGTCGCGCCCTGCCCTCGCGCAAAATGCCCAATCGGTGGCAACCATTTCCGAATTTGAGGAAACCACTGTTCCATCGGTATGTATTCGCCAAACGCGAGCAAAATTGTTTTACTGTAATGCGGTGGCACGATGTCGCCGTTTTCATCTAATAAAAATAACGAATTGGTTAATAATTTTTCACGCATATCAACGCTGTACGCGCCTGTCACCAATGGCACATTATGTTCGAGCAAAAATTGACTAAGTTGAGCCGGATAAGCATTTTGCGGTACTAAATTTTCGCCTAAAAATGTTGGAAACGCTGTTTCTGCCCACAACACAAAATCAATTTTTTGATTTTTGTGCGTTTCCAATGCGTTATGCGTGAGCGAAAGATAACGGTTTAAAATAGCCTGACCATAACCATCACCTACTTCTGCCGCCATTTTTTCAGAATTCCCGATATTGCCTTGCACCATTAACACGTTAAATCCAGCATCTGGCGTAGGCAATCGTAGTTTAAGTATCACACCACCAATATTTAACAACGCGAAAATACCAACAACACTGCCAAATAATACTTTGCCGCGCCGTTCATTTCGCCATTGCCATGCTAAATATAGCGGTAAATTACACGCTAACGTTATTGCGCTTAATCCGCTAAAACCAACAATTTCTGCCCAATGATAAAAAGGAATATTTGAGCCAAACCACGAATAGCCAAAATTCCAATCGAATAGAGTTAGTGAATAGGCTTCACTTAAAATAATCACAATCGCCAGTAAACCTAGCGATAAGGATTTAGAACAAGAAAGGCGTTTTTGCAATATAAACCAAACTACGCCCGCAATCGGCACATACAAATGGGCAAACAGCGCGTATAAAATCATGCCCACGACCGCCAATGCCCACGGCAAATGCGCGAATTCATGCAGCAAATACGTCATCCAATTAAAACCAATCAGCGTAAACACAAACGCCGTAATCACACCGCCGAAAATAACAGGTTTTAATTCAGTTTGCCGTTGCCAAAACAACCACAATGGCACAAAACCAAATAACGCCGCCCACGGTGGAAAGGGAATATAACTCGTGCCAATAAAAATGCCCGACAGAATCGGTAACGCCCACGGTTTAACGGCTGTGAATTTCAGCATGTAACGCACGGAATTCGTCAGTTAATTTATGCGTCGGCACATAGTGAACGAGCGGTTGAGATTGTGTGTGCGATTCGCGAACTTTTACCGACGTTGAAAGCATCGAAGCGAGAACCGGCAAGCCTTCTGCAATCAATTCGTTGACTAATTGACGCGGCAAATTCGCTTGTTTTTGGAATTGATTAACGACAATACCTTCGATTTCCAACTCTTGATTATGGTCTGCTTTCACTTCGGTAAGCGTTTGCATGAGCAAATACAACGCATCTCGTGCAAAGGTATCGCAATCAAAAGGAATTAAACATTTGTGTGCGGCAATTAACGCAGACTGACTGTAAAAATTTAGAATCGGCGGCGTGTCCATGTAAATATCGTCGAAACCTTCTAATTTTTCCAGAGCTTCTTTGAGTTTGAAAATTTTATAACGTGATTCTAAACGCCCTTGCAAAGGTTCCATTTCAGGATGTGAGGGCAACACAAATAAATTTGGAAATGGCGTAGCGTGAATTGCACCTTCTAAACCCGAACCACTTTTACTACCGCCAAATAAGGAAACACTTAACGTTTCTTTGAAAAAAGAAACGATGGTTTTTTCGCTATCGGTTTCTTTTTGCCCAAGTAAATATTGTGTGGAATTGCCTTGCACGTCTAAGTCGATAACTAACGTGCGTTTGCCTTGCATAGCACTAATAGCCGCTAAATTACAGGTGATGGTGGATTTTCCCACCCCACCTTTTTGATTAAAAATCACTCTACGCATGATGAACTGTCCTAACAAGATGAAGTATAAAAATATCTACCGCGATTTTACACAATTAAGTTAGGCTGTTGATGATTTTTGTTAAATTTTAGGAGTGCAGGATCTGTCTGCACTACCTATTTTTAGATTTTTTAAGCGTAAATGCTCAACAATCCGTTAGTTCCATTAGAACTAATGACTTGACCGTTAGCAAATTCATCAACTGTTCCATCAATGCCATTGCCGACGTTAATAGGATTGCCTTGTGCATCCAATAATTCAGGATTATTTTGACGATTACCCTGTCCGCTATTTGCAGACGCATCTGCCATTTGAGCGAATTGTTGTTGTGAACGTCCAGAATCTGTGCCAGTAGACGATTGTTGCGACACGTTCACTTCAGCTAAATTCACATTTTGCGAACTAAGCATTTCACGCAATTTTGGCACAGAGGCTTCTAAAGCATTACGAACATCCGTATTTTGAGCCGTGAATGCGATGGTTGCTTGGTCTTGATTCATATCAATTCGCACTGAAATAGGTCCCATATTAGGTGGGTTCATTTTGATTTCAGCACTCGACACACCTTTGTTATTCATCCACACAATACGTTCTCCCAAATCTTGATTCCATTCAGGATGTGACAACGGTTTTGTCATCGCAGGCACATCGGCTTTTGTGTCTTGAACTAATTTATTCACTGCGGCAGAAACACTTTGAGGCGTTGATTTATCAGTGATTGGTGTTGTAGAAGAAGCAGTCGTACTAGGCGTATCCGTTGTGTCGGTATTTAATAAACTTGCAAACGTTTTAGTATCTGCGTTTTGTTTATTATCTGTTTGTGGATTTAACAGTGCATCACCTTGTAAAGCAGGATTCGACGGCGCATTGTTATTACCGTTGCCGCCATTATTTGACGTATCACCACCCGAATTACGGTTGGCGACTGCTTCCATAAGTAACGTTTTTGCCGATGTAAGTGTTGGTTTATCTTGTGTTATCGAATCACTTGTTGTGTCAAAAGAAACATTTTCTGTTTTAGCTTGAACTTGAACAGGCGGCAAAATTTGAGTGTTCACTTGTGGTGCAACACTGCTATCTGGTAACACTTGAACTGGGAGCGTATCTTGATTTTCCAATGTTTTACGTTCGGCATCCGCAGTAACTAATGGTGTACTGTTATTGCTATTTTTAGTTTTAACATCACTATTCTGTTCTGCTGACAATAATGGTGCTGTCGTTACAGCTAATTGCGATGCTGTTGAATTATCAACCGTAACGGGTGTTTGATTGATTGTTTTTGGCACCGTATTTTGCTGGATTTGCACCACCACATCGTCTTGCGAAATTTGTTCAGCGACTACCGGTTGTTTTACATCAGATGTTGTTGCCGCGTTTTGTGAAATTACTGGTTGTTCTAGTGTCGGCGTTTGAGCAGAAGGCTGTTGTACAGATTCAAAAGATGCTTGAGCGGTTAAAAGCGTATCAGAAACTGTAGATTGCGTTTGAACAGACACATTCCCATCTGAAATATCTGATAGTTGAGTCTGAACAGATGCCTGTGCCGTATTCACGTTAACAGTTTGAGAGTTTACAGGTATTTGTGTCTGCGCTTGCACTGGTGTCGGTGCCGCATTCACGTTAGCGTTTTGTGCATTTACATTAGGTTGCGTTTGAGCCGGTGTTAGCGATGCACTCACATTAGCAGATTGTGACTTTATTGACGCTTGCGCTTGTGCTTGTGCTTGAGTTTGAGCAGGTGTCAGCGATGTATTTATGTCAGTTGTTTGTGAAGACATATCCATGTCAGCAGTTTGTGAATCTACAAATGCTTGTGTTTGTTTAGTGATTTGCAACGTGTTCGTATCAGTAAGTTGCGGATTTGCAGATGCTTGCACTTGTATTTGTTCTAAAGTTGATGACACATTCACGCTAGCAGGTTGCCGATTTGTAGCTGTTTGCGGCTGAGTTGATGCAACCTGCTCAATCATTTGAGCTTGTGATGTGACAACAATTTGCGAAGTAACCTCAGGGGCTTTATCACCTTGTATCATAGATACAGGCGCAATTTGTTGAGCTAGAACGCTAGCGGGGGTATTCACTTGCGTATTTGACACAGCCTGTTTTACTGCGGCTTGTATATTCTGTTGCGTTAATGGGGTTGCCACATTTGATATTGGTAGTTTTACCGTCTGACCATCTGGCAAGGTATCACCTAATTTAGTACCCGATGTTGTAAATTTTAGTGTTTCAGTTACTGCCGATAAAATTGCCGTATCTTCTGCACTCATCATTGTTGTGTTCAAAATAGGTGAAGAATTAGATGTCGCATCACTTGTTACAACTGGCGAATCCGTTGGTATTATCACGGGCTGTTGTATCGATGCGCCTGCTGTTTCGGATGCAATTGTATTGGCTAAAAGTGCGGTTGTAATTGGTGATGGCGTAATTGTCGAAGCGGCAATTTCTGCTGAAAAATTTGCAGAAGTCGTTGTCAACGTAGCGGAATCTATTGTTTCGACAGGTTGCGTAAGCAAATTTAATTGTGCCGTCAACGCATTTGAAAATCCCTCTGACGATGACGCAGGCGTTAATGTGGTCGTTACTGCACCATCAACAACGGGAGTTATGGTTGTAGGCAAAGAAACTGTTGCGCTAATCATGAGGAGTGACCTTAGTTAAATTATCTGTTTACCGTTATTTATTTAGACGGCACCAATGTTAGTGGATTTTTTTCGACCTAAACGCGAAGCGTGTTCGTCTTGTTCGAGTTGTTCTCGTTTGTCTTCATGTTTTTGTTCGATTTTCAATGCCGTCTCACGGACTTTTTGTATAGATTGTGTGCTACGGTGCATTGTTTCCCACATACGACGTTTTAAAAGCACATCTTGTTCCATACTTTTCAATACTTTTTCTTGTCCCAAAATAGCCACATCGAGTTTATCGATAAAAGAACGAAATTCAATTAAACGCGAAACTTTTACACCATCTTTTGCAAACGCATTACATTTATCGACATAATCTTTACGATAAAGCGTCAAACCTTCGACTTGACCTTTCATTTGCGTATGTTGTCGTTGCGATTGCCCTAAAATTTCCAATGCTTTTTGTTCTTGCTGGGCTTTAATATCGACAATAACTTGTAATCGTTTTGATCTTTTCATAACAAACTCACTCTAACGTAAATTCAATAACAATTCGAGCTGATGCAAACTTTGAGCAATATTGATAGATTCATCCATACCTTGTTGTAAAAATTCTAAAATAGCCGGATATTTTTCAATGGCTTTATCAATGCGTGGGTCAGAACCGGGTTGATATGCACCAACACTAATCAAATCTTTATTTTGCTGATAAAGCGAATATAAACGTCGCAAATCACGTGCTAATTTTAGATGATTTGCATCTGCAATATCAGGCATAACACGACTGACCGAGGCTTCGATGTCAATGGCGGGAAAATGCCCAGCTTCAGCTAAACTACGCGACAACACAATATGTCCATCTAACACACCGCGTGCAGCATCTGCAATCGGGTCGTTAGTATCGTCGCCTTCGGCTAGAACGGTATAAAACGCTGTAATTGAACCACCACCTTCATCGGCATTACCTGCACGTTCAACTAAATGTGGTAATTTCGCAAACACTGATGGCGGATAACCTTTCGTTGCCGGCGGTTCGTCAATCGCCAATGCGATTTCCCGATGCGCTTGAGCAAAACGTGTCAATGAATCCATTAAAAGTAAAACATCTTTGCCCTGATCTCGAAAATACTCCGCCACGCTGGTCGCCAATAGCGCACCATGCACACGCATTAGAGGAGGACAATCCGCAGGACTTGCGATAATAACAGCACGTTTTAAACCTTCTTCGCCCAAAATCTTCAAAACAAATTCGTTTACTTCTCGTCCCCGCTCGCCCACTAACCCTACGACGACAATATCGGCGTTCGTAAATTTGGTCATCATGCCAAGCAAAATACTTTTACCCACACCCGTACCGGCAAATAAGCCCATACGTTGCCCACGCCCGACCGCTAAAATAGAGTTAATTGCTCTTACACCCACGTCTAAAGGTTCGCGAATCGGTTTACGCCCCAACGGATTGATTGGCGTGCCGGTAAGCGAAATTTGCGCAGTCGTTCGCAACGGACCTTTATCATCTAGTGGATTGCCCGCGCCATCTAACACACGCCCTAACAAGCCAAAACCGACTTTTGCCAAACTATTTTTGCCCATCGGAATCACGCGGCAATCAGGCTCTAAACCGTGAACTTCAGCCGTTGGCATTAAAAACACTTTTGAACCGGAAAAACCAACCACTTCAGCTTCAATCATGCGCCCGTTTTTGGTTTCAATTTCACAACGTGAACCAATCGCGGCGCGACAACCCACGGCTTCTAAAGTTAAACCCACCATGCGCGATAATCTACCTTCCACAACCAACTCATGCGGTGTATCGGCACGTTCAACATAAGGCTTTAATTTCTCTAGCCAAATATCAGAGCGGTTTGCTTTTGGAATCATTTGGGAGCCTCTACCTCAGGAACAAAATCTTCACCAAACAGCGTTTCCAATACAGCACCTAATCGATTTTCAATTGTGGCATCGACATGAGATACCTCTGTATCTACTTTACAACCACCGCGCGTGATAGACGCATCTTCGACAATAACCCAAGCAGAGGGAGTTTCGTCCAAACCTAAATTAAAACGCACTAATTCGGCATCTTCAGGATGTAAATAAAGCGTCACTTTTTGCGATGCCATCGGCAATGCCGCAACTGCCGCTTTAACGGCCGCTGTCACTTGCCCAGAATCTAATTCGATTTCTCGATGCAAAATCTGTTTTGCAATTTTGACGGCTAAATCTGCTAAAACTTGCTCAACTTGTTCATCGAGCAATTTAAACGGATGGCTCAAGGATTCAAGCAAGCTAACTAACTGTGCAGTACGCACCTCAATCAAATGAACATTTTCTTCATAACCTTTTTTAGAACCCTCAACAAAACCGGCTTGATAACCTTCTTGCTTACCTAAGGCAAAACCTTCGGCATGCGCCTGCTTTTGAATTGCTTCAATTTCTTCAACCGTTAATGTTGGAGCAGGCGGTTCTTCCTCGACAATAATTTCGGGTTCAATAATTTCTTCCTGTGGCGCGCTCTCTTCTTCACCAAAACTGGGCGTTACCCACAAACGTAACGATTCCAGTTCAGATTCAGTAAAACGAGGACGATTAGACAAGCTCATCTGCGCCACCGCCTAAACTAATTTCACCAGATTCTGCTAAGCGTTTTGCAATTGCCAAAATATCTTTTTGTGCTTGCTCAACGTCACTTAATTTCGCAGGTGGCGAAGCCTCTAAATCGTCGCGTAACATTTCAGCGGCACGTTTAGACATATTCGAGAAGATTTTTTCTTTCAATGCCTCATCCACACCACGTAATGCCAATAACAAGTTACCGGTTGCCACTTC
>DALYHZ010000005.1:27980-30751 GCA_031970635.1 Methylococcaceae bacterium
ATACCACGATCGTCAATATCGATAAGATCGTCAAAGGTAAACATTTTTTCTTGAATTTCTTGCGCCAATTCTGCACGTTGTTCGGTAATTTCGTTCATCACCATTTCGGTTGCGGCAGTTTCCATGAAGTTCAAGATACTTGCGACGGTATCCACACCACCCAAATTCGTCGATTTTGCATTGTCTGAGCCAGTCAATTGTTTCTCCATAATTTGGTCTAATTCGCGTAATGCTTGAGGTTGAATGCCTTGCATGGTCGCAATACGCATCATTAAATCCGCACGCATGGTATCAGAGAAGAACATCACCACTTCAGCGGCTTGTTCTGGATCCATCAGCGATAATAATGTTGCGATAATTTGTGGATGTTCAGCGCGAATCATATCGGCAATCGAACGAGAATCGAGCCATTTGAGTTGCTCAATCCCTTTCGAACTACCGCCTTGGAAAATACGATCCAAAATGCTGTTCGCTTTTTCTGAACCTAAGGCATTGACCAAAACGGTGCGAATGTAATCGTCAGAATTCATACCCAACGCGGTTTGTGATTTCACGTCGTTGATAAATTCTTCTAAAATCTCTTCAATCAATGGGACAGAAATATCGCCCATACTCGCCATTGCCGAACAAACGGCTTGCACTTCACGAGGATTCATTTGTTTTAAAACAAACGCGGCTTTATCCATTCCCACCGCCAGCAATAATACGGCGGCTTTCTCAGAGTTACGCATTAAGACATTTGGGTTACTAGACATCTCTTCTAATCCATGTTTTAAGGACTTGGGCAACGACTTTTGGATCGTCATCAACTAATTTTTTCACATAATCCAAACGGTTTTGGTATGAACGTGGTAAATCCATCGATTCCAATAACTCGTCAATTTTATGTGCGTCATCTTCAGTAAGCGACAATGGTGTGCCATCATCATCGAGAACAAAACCGGCTGCCAATAATGCGGCGGCGCGTGCTTGTTCTTCTGCTTCAGCAATTGCACGTTTTTCTTCCTCGTCTTTGGCAATCAAACTGCGAATCGTTGGACGTAATACGCCAAAGATGAGGAATAAGATAGCAAGTACCGCAACAACTTGTTTGACTAAATCAACAAACCAAACTTCTTTCCACAATGGTAATTCGGGTGGTAAATCTAAGTCTGCACCTCTGAAACTCACATTCGTAACCGTTACCGCATCGCCACGTCCGCTGTCAAAACCGACGGCTTGTTTTACCAACTCATTAAAACGATTTAAGTCTTCTTGTGCATAAGGTTGTGATTTTGACGCACCATCAGGTTGCAAAATATGTCTGTCATCAACAACCACGGCAACAGATAATCGACGTAACACACCTGATGCAAGACGGGTATGCGTCACGGTTTTGTCTAATTCATAATTGCGAGTTGCAGTTTTTGACGCATAACCTTTTCCATTCGTATCAGTGACAAGCGAATTTGGTGACACAGGTGGAATAGTTTCAATTGCTGCGCCTGCTGGTGTTGGTTGATTACTTAACGCACCAGGAACACCTTGTGGATTTTCCTTATTTTGTTCATCCGTGGTTTGTTCACTGCGTAACGCCGGCAAATCTGGATTAAACATTTCCTGCGTTTTGTCGGTCTCGGTGAAATCCACATCTGCCGAAATTTGTACACGCATTGATTCTGCCCCCACTAACGGAGACATGATGTTTTCAATACGGTGCATTAAATGTTCTTCGATGTTGGTTTTGTACTCGAATTGGCTGGCTGTCAAATTTCCGGCAGCATCTGAACGGTTATTAAGCAACTGACCTTTATAATCAACAACCGTCACATGATCGGCATCGAGTTGTGGCACACTTGACGAGACTAAATGCACAATGGCTTCAACTTGCCCTTTGTCTAACGTGCGACCTTGGTATAAATGCACGATAACGGACGCACTTGGCTTTTTACGTTCGCGCACAAATACTGATTGCACCGGCAATGCCAATAAAACACGCGCCGATTTCACACTTTGAATCGACATAATCGTCCGCGCAATCTCACCTTCTAAAGCACGTTGATGACGTGCTAATTCCGCAGTTTTACTGGTGCCAAAACTTTGTTCTTTATCGAGTAATTCATAACCCAAACTGTTGCTTTTCGGTAAACCTTGAGCGGCGAGTTTGATTTTAAGGTCATTGACTTTATCGGCTAACACCATAATGCTGCCGCCTTCTTCGATTTTGTACTTCACGCCTTGAGCGTTTAACGCATCGAGAATTTCGGCTGTATCTTTGTCATTTAGTTCGGTATAAAGGCGTGCATAATTTGCATCTTGCGACCAAAGCACCACTGCAATACCAATGGCAACGCTTAATGCTAAACCAAGCATAATGGCGACTTGACGCGCCATTGTCAGTTTAGCAAGCCCTCTAATTGCAGGATGACCTTCAAGGTTCAAACCAGACATAAAGCCCTCTGAACCCATACTACCTGTTGTTATCTCCGCGCCACTGTTTGTTGCGAGCGGATTCGTGCTATTTTGTTCACTCATTGGTTAATCACAGTGGTTAGGGATTACATGGGCATGTTCATAACATCTTTGTAGGCTTCAACTAATTTGTTTCTCACCTGCAACATGGCTTTAAAAGAAACTTCCGCTTTTTGTGATGCAACCATTACTTCGGCAAGGTTCATGGTTTTGTCACCACCCTCAAAAGCAGACTTCATTTTTTCTGAAATAGCCTGTTTGTCATTCACATCGTTGATTGCTTGTTTAAGTAATGAGCCAAAATCAATGCCTTCTGATGG
>DALYHZ010000006.1:0-12269 GCA_031970635.1 Methylococcaceae bacterium
GTTGTTTGGGCGACCTTTACGGTCGGTCGCACCATGTAGCGATTCTGCTAACTCATTCAACACTGTCACCAGATTCTTAGCAGGTCTGCGTGTCGGTTTTACCCACTTTATACATGGTATCCGTCAATGAAAACTCAAAATCCAACACAAACTACAAGCGCAATCCGTCAACCCATTAAGCCATTCGCCCCAGATTTAAGCCACCGTTTTGTTCATTTATTCAAAGACCATCGAGATATTAGCGATTCAATTCACTTGATGGTTGACCGTGCATCGGGAATTTTAGATTTACTTGCAACGCAATTTGAGCAAGAAGATTCAAACACGTTATGCAATGAATCGATTTATTTAGCGATTGCTAGTGCATCGATGGAATTGCAAGACATAAAAGCCTACTTAAAAGCGTTTTCAGATTCTCAAAAGCAATAAACCCACGTTAACCAATCACAATTAACGCGGGTTCTTAAACCACCAAACACAAATAACTTACGGCTAATTCTAGCCTGTTTGGTGGTTCTTTGCACCTGCAAGGAACTAAAAAATGAAAAAGATTATTGATTTTCCACGCTCTAAAAAAATCTTAGCAAGCGATACATTTCAACCAGCACCGTACAGCGTCATTGAAAAAATG
This sequence comes from Methylococcaceae bacterium, assembly GCA_031970635.1. Lineage (GTDB taxonomy): Bacteria > Pseudomonadota > Gammaproteobacteria > Methylococcales > Methylomonadaceae > UBA10906. Next base: position 632 of record DALYHZ010000006.1, read on the forward strand.
ACTTACTGCGAAAATACAGACGGATATTGGAGTAATAACACTGAGTTATTGGATGACAGGCTATGCGAATTGGGATTAGTCGATTCATTTATTGAAAAATTGCATGAATTTGAAATTGCTAAAATTAAGCAATCATTTGAATTTGTCAGTCATGGAACGGGTGAGATTTTCGCACTGGTTGAAGATATGGAGGGCGAAGAATCGGGGCGGTACTTTTTGAATCATTACGCCTTTACCGACCCGCTTTCTTTTTCCTGTAAGCAAATGGACTTAATGGCATTTCGATTGCCCAATGCGCGCAAAGAGTACGCTAAGGAATTAGCAGAATTAGCGGCTGAGGTGTAACCATGAATAATTACATTGAACGTTACGCTATCGAAAATGCTCAACATGACGCGAATATCCTTACTGTTGGAACAGGTATAGAACACGTTGTAAAAACAATGAGAGACGGTGTTTTTGTAACTGTTCCTGTGGATGTTGAACCGTTTCTTACGAGCGAGAAAATCCCACCGGATGCCATCAATAAACCCAACCCGCCGCGTAATTCTCACAATAAAACGTTAGATGATGAGTGCGATTACATCGAGCTGGATTTGCTGAGACACTTGGATGATTGCCACATCATGAAACGGTTATCTAAGGCAACAGCCCACGCAATACAGCTACCAGTCAGCACCACGTTTCTAACCGGAATTGGCGTGTTTAGTTCGATTGCGTGCCGTCGTTATGTGGTGAATTATGAACACGGTGGCGACGTTCCTATCGGCTTGTATGTGATTGCAGAGCAGCCCAGTGGTACGGGCAAAAGCTGGTGCTTAAAAACCTTTCAAAAGCCTTTTTTCAAGGCGCATAAATCACGAGCGGATGCACACAAAAAAGACGTGTTGCGGCTGAAAAAAATCCCCAAAGACGAGCGAACGGATGATGACAACCAAGCGTTGAAAGATTTGCTTGCCAATCCTCCGATACCGTTATTCTCAACAAATCCTTCCCCCGAAGCCTTAGAGCAATCACTCAATTTCACACGCGGCTTTTTTCGTGCCATAGCTAGCGAGCAAGGCATGATTAACACTTTGTTAGGGTTGGCGTATGGCGATAAAGGCAGAGCCAATAACAACGATTTACTGCTCAATGGTTACGACGGTGGGCATATCAATTCTCAACGTGTTGGACGCGAGGGTTATTGCGGTCATGTGATTGGCGCGTTAGTGTCATTTGCTCAATATGGCAGTATTGAAAAGATGCTAGATGCCAGCAATGGCACAGGTTTAGCCGAGCGGTGTTTATTTGCCGCTGAACCGCATTATTTGGGCAAGCGTGATAAGTTTCGTAGCACCGCAATTGATGGTCAATTACTTGCCGAATATGGCGATATGGCTACAGAATTGGCTAACTTAATGTATCGCCATATCAATAACGATTTATCTGCCTTAACGATTACGTCAACAGGTCACAAAATGATTACGGAATATCTGGTTAATATTGAGCCGCATTTAGCAGACGGCGGTAAATATTCCCATTCTTTCATGCGTGGCGCGGCAAGTAAGCTCAATATTCAGATTATGAAGTTAGCGGCTAACTTGCACCTCTCAAACGGTCAATTTTTTGATAATGAAATCCCCGACAAAATTGTTAAGGCGGCAATTGCAATCATTGATGACATTTTCAGTGCCAGTGTGCAAATTTGCCATAAAAAAGGCGTGGCAGGTGAAAAGGCAGAATTTGAGGCGGTTATCAATTATCTGTCCATAAAAGGTGCGAAAACAGAACGCGAAATTATTAACTCGCTACGAACCACCCTGCCATTTAAAAATTACAGTGGTAACAAATGGGCTGCAATTAAAAAAACGGTTCAAAATTTAAATTCTCAAGGTGTCATTGTGGAATCAAACGGCAAGTTTTCGGTGTCATAAGTCACAAACAAATATGCCAATACGCTACACAACGCTACGCACTACGCAAAATGGCTACAAAAATCAATAATTACAAGGCTTGCAGAGGTTTTAGTGGCACTACGCAAACGCTACGCAAGCACTACGCAAAACTAAAAATACAAATCTGCGTAGTAACTGCGTAGTAAATTGCGTAGTGCCACAAAGCCACACAGCTCTAAGCATTGATGGCGATTTGCGTAGTGCGTAGTGTTGTGTAGTGAATTGGCGTGTTTTAATTATTTTTTCTGACATGAATTTACAGAATGTGGGGGTACAAAATGATTAACTTAAGACCATACCAAAACGGCGCAATAGTAAATTTACGGGCATCAATTGGCGCGGGTAACAAACGACTGATATTGCAAGCAAGTACGGGAGCGGGTAAGACAGTGGTAGCCTGCGAAATGATTAGGCTGGCAATGTTGAAATCAAAACGGGTTTTATTTATTGCTCACCGTAAAGAAATCATTACCCAATCATCCAGCAAGTTAGATGACTTTGGCATCGACCACGGCATCGTTATGGCAAATCATGCACGAAAAAATGACCATGCAGTGCAGGTCGCCAGCATTCAAACACTGATTAACCGAGATAAACCGGATGCAGATTTAATCATCATCGACGAAGCGCATTTAAGCTGTAGCGCGTCGTATAAGCAGATTGTTAAACATTTATGCGGATGCAACGGTAATCGGACTGACAGCAACGCCTACGCGCTTAGACGGTAAAGGTTTAGGTGAAGTTTACGGGGACATTGTTCAAGTCGTCCCAATGGCGACGTTGATAGCAGAAGGGCATTTAGTGAAGCCGCGCGTATTTGCACCGTTCACGCCGGACATGAAAAACGTCCGCACCGTAAAGGGTGATTACGATGCCAAGCAAACCGCCGCCATCATGGATGATAAGCAAATCACTGGTGACATTATCAAGCATTGGCAAACACACGCCCTTGACTGTAAAACTATCGTATTTGCAGCGTCGGTAGCACATTCAAAAAATATCGTAGCCGAGTTCATGGCGGCGGGGATTTCTGCAAAACATCTTGATGCCAATACCAGCGGGACAGAACGGGACAAAACATTGCAGGCGTGGCGCGACGGTGAATTTACCGTGCTATCAAATATGGGATTATTCATTGAGGGCTTGGACGTGCCGGCGGCTTCGTGTTGCATATTGGCGCGACCAACTAAATCACTCACGATTTACCTACAGGCGGTTGGTCGGGTAATGCGTCCGCACGAAAGTAAAACCGATTGCATCATTCTTGACCATGCCGGTTTGACGTATGCACACGGGTTCGTTGATATGCCGCGAATTTGGACGTTAGATGGCAAGCCAAAGAAAAAGAAGGATGATGCACCGGTTATCAGTGTTCACGTCTGTGAAAGCTGTTTTTGTGCTTACAGTAAAGCCGAACATCCTAACGCCTGCCCTGAGTGTGGATTTGTTACGCAACGACCTGATCCGCCCAAAGTGAGAGCAGAAGGCGAGCTGATTGAATTAAATGCGGAGACGATGGCGATATACAACGCGAAACGTAAACAAGCCGCAATTGAAGAATTTAAAGCGGCTCGAACGCTTGAACAGTTAATCGAGTTGGGTAAGCAACGGGGCTATAAACAAGGATGGGCGCATAAGGTTCATGCAGAACGCAAACAATGGGCGGCAAGTCATGCGAGAAACTGAATTACAAAATCGCATTCGCCTCGCCATATCGTCGCCCAACGTGCGGATGTTTCGTAATAACGTTGGCAGTGCGAAAACGCTTGATGGTCGCCATATTGATTTTGGTTTGTGCAAAGGTAGTTCTGATTTAATTGGCTGGACTTCAAAAACTATAACCGCCGATGACGTTGGCAAAACTGTTGCCGTATTTACCGCGATTGAAGTTAAAACACCCAAAAGCAAGGTGAGCGACGAGCAAAATAACTTCATAGCCATCGTTAAAAAGCACGGAGGCATTGCGGCTGTTGTTCGCTCAATTGATGATGCTAAAGAAGTGATATTACAACCATGAAATGCAGCGTTGGCGCAAGTTTCACAGATAATTACAACCGATTTACTGGCAAAAGCGCAGTGCAATCACGGTCAGTTTAAATAATGGCTTGATGAAAATTGCAAAATTCCATACGCAACAGCTCAAAGATATATGAGGCTTGCAAAAGAATGCCCACAATTTTTAAATTCAAATTTGGCATCAACGCCAATTTTGCCATCCGTAACACAAATGATTGAATTACTCTCTGCCCCCGAAGAAGTAAAAACTGAAGTCATGGCAAAAATCGAAGCAGGCGAAGATGTTACAGTCAAAGAAATCCAGCGTTTGACGTGACCGTATTATGACCGATAAAACCTAGATATGACAGGGCATTGAATGACTATGTGACCGGTGTGACCGCACTTTGAAAACTTGAAAAAACTTGAAATTAAAAACCTCAGAAAACCTCAGATTTAAGCATTATCAAAATCGGTTAAAATCCCGTCACCGCAATGCTTTATGGACAGGTTTATGGCAAACGATATTGATGAAATCAGAGAATGTGTTTTAACCGTTGTTGATGCAAAAACAACTGAGAAAGTCGTTAATGCCATTGTTGAGCGATTCAAAGGTAGCAATGCTTATTTCTGTAAAGGAAGACGTAAAACAGCACTCAATCATGACCGTGACAAAGAAATTCGTGCTATGTACCAAGAAGGAATTGAAATCCGTGAAATCTGTATTAAATTTGATTTAACCGATAGACGAGTTGGGCAGATTATCAGAGGCTAACACTCCACACTGTCATAAAAAAGGGCGAGATTAGGGAGAGGGTTTTACTGAAAAACTCAACATTACCTCAAGGGTAGCGCGGCGATATTTGTCTATATTACGTCTAGGGTTAAATTCACGACGTTACGCGACGGTTGGCAGAAATCAACAGCAAATGTGAATGGTGGCGCGGTTTCAGACGGTATTATCAACAGTGATTTGCTGGCAGGCAAAATCAGTTTTTATCAGTTATCAACGGGATGGATTGCTTAAAATTTAGGTGAATTTTGAAACACTCGAATGAGACAACATGGTTTTAGCAAGGACAGAAAGTCTATTTTAGAAATGTTTAGAAAAGCGACCGCTAATAACTAATAACAAGGCGGTTTTTTATTGCCTGTAATTTTGGGTGTTTTTATCGTCACTTGTTGCCATTTGTTATAGTGTTTTATTTTGAAATGGGACAAAATTGGGGCATTTTTTGATTTCTCAATAAAAAAGGACTTGCGAATAATCGTAAGTCCTTGATTATTATGGAGCCAATGACGGGAGTCGAACCTGCGACCTACTGATTACGAAACCGAAATACGATTAAAAAATAAATTAAAAACAAACAGATACGTTTAAACAAACGCCCAAAACCTACCCAGCAATACCCTGCCCTACTTCGATCCGATTTTATCATAGCTGCAAATTCGATGTGATGATAATTCCCTTAAATAATTCATTTAAAAAATCAACGCCAACCCTTGTGCGCTCAAGCCCGAATCACCTTGCACACCTTGAATACCAGATAAAACAATCACCCAGTTCGCATAAGTTCCAATACCACTGGTTGCAGTGACTAAAACTGTTAAAGTTGCGCCTGAGTAACTGGCAACCGTCCCAAATAACCAAGTATTCACATCAGCACTAATTTTTACATTCTGACCAAGAGCAAATTGTTTCCCCTTTTGGGTTTCAAAAGACATCATTCCTGTACTAATTGTGATTGATGACACGCTCGTTGCTGTTAATGCTTGCGCGTAATTTTGAGCTTGTGATGCGGCATTTTCTGCATCATTGGCTCTTTGAACAGCAACGGAAACATCGAGTGCAACTTGTTCGATTGCATGATTTACAAGATCTTGAATTGTTTGCGTTGAATTTGTAGCCGCCCCATCAATCTGCCTTAATGCCACCATAAGCTCTGCATTGATTCCTTGCTGTGCTGTCGCAATCAGATTATCTAAATAGCTTTTTGCCTGTTGTGCGCTGTTCGCTGAATTATTTGCCTGGTCAGTTGCCAACTTTACTTGTTGCGTTGCAATATTGGCTTGATTTGTAGCGTTAGACACTTGTTTTGTCGCCAAATCAACTTGACCGGCTGCAAGCGTTACTTGTGCTTGCGCATCTGAAACGGCTTGATTTGCTGACAGCGTAAAATTGTTTATTTTATCGAAGACAAACCGACATACCGCCATCATCTGCGTAAACATCGGTACGAGCCTAATGATATGTCCTCCGTTCCATAGACCAGTGCTGGGATTACCGTCATTAGTGATTCTAAGTCCATTACCACCAAGATCCTGATCAAAATATACTTCATCCATCATTACACAATCTCCTCAAGTTTTATTACTGTTTCAAAATCCACTGGACTACTATCTGTCACCGCATTTAGCTCAGTATGCGTACACAAAAAAGTGTTCAGAAAGTGATTCGAGTCGCTTGTTAAATTGATGTTTGTGACACCATCAGTGACATATTCAGGGCGAGTTTTTGCGAACAAAATTTCGCCGAAAATCCCCAATTCTCTTTGTGAATCTAAAAATCCATTTAAAGCCTCAATTCTCGAAAGGTATTTCAATTTCAAATAGGCGACACGCATTCTTGGGCGAACTCGAAAATATTTAGTGTTGCCTTTCGCTTGTTTCATCTCCGAGTTATCTGAAAAATAACTGGAAAAATCACCAAACTCACAACCCTGCGCTGGTGAAACGACTTTCCCTAAGAAAATGCGACCAATCTGCAAAAAGTTATCACCGTTAATGATTTTCCAGTCAGAAAAAACACCACTACCACCGATTGATGAGACATATAAAATCAAAGTATTTCCAACGCATGATGAAATTTCCCCAGCCATGAAATTGGTCATGTCTGCGCCACTATAAATCGTGATGTATTGTCCCGAATAAAATGAATCTGCTACGGATGTGACAAACGTTTTCGCACCTTTTGCAATTTCCACGCTCGTTGATGATGTTGCGTCAACCGCCACAGGGTCAGTAACCGTGATTCGAACCGATTGGCACATTTGATTACTGGGAGGGTAAAAAGTGGTTAGCGAGTTATAGGATTTACGCTCACTTTCTTCTAGCGTACCCAAGAAAAAGTTTTTTGATTCAAATTCGATATGACCTGACCCCATCGGATATAAGATGGGATAGGCTCGAAACGCCGCTGTACTATCGAATCGTTTTGTACCGGTAAAATCGAGACCAGAAAACCCCTCAAATCGCACACGGGCATTCACCGTGCAGTTGTGTTTTGCGACGGCTACACAACCAATGGGTCTGCTTTGCTCGCTCAAATTCACTTTTAGTATTGCAGAACGAATGCCAATTTTTGTCCGAGCAACTTTTGTCAGGACGCGATTTTTAACGTTTTCCAACGGCAATTTATCCGACCAATCCGATGGATTATCAGCCGTTACTGTGCATTCTGGAATACGATTAGGATAGGAAAAAACGGGACTCATCCGAAGCACCCAATCGTAAGCATATTTCTTTCTGCATCCACTTCAATTGCAGAAACCGTTAATAATTTTCCATCGTCATAACCTAAGTCCGATGTATACGCCGTAAAACCAAAAAAAGGTCTGATTTCTGGTATTTCATCCACTACAGCGATAATTTTCACAATATCAACTCGATTCTTTGCCAAATTTAGAGCGCGAGTTCCTGCGGTTATTGCATCGGATTCATTACAAAATAAGCTCGTTATGGTGATGCTTTCAGCAAGTGGGTGGCGACTCAAGACTGCCGAATCAAAAATGAAAGAACTGCGATATTGGTTTGCCAACACCGAAATTCTTTCGGGAGAAACCAACAAAGAGCCTGCCAATTCGGTTTGACTTTGAACTGTCTCAATTTTTCCATATTGCATAGACACTGCAGAAATTGGAATTCCATTTGAACCTAAACCTGTGCCAGTGCGCTCAATATCGATAATTTCTGCATCTGTTAAATCAAAAACAGACGTGGTGGCAAGCGCAACAAAATTGGCATAAATAACATCACCAATGAAATACCAAGCTGCTACAATTGACGCAACGATTTGATTTAAAAGTGATGCGGTAGATGTTTCGCTGGTAACTAAAATTCCAATTTTTCCAGCACTGTTCAATATCGCTTTACTTGCAGTATTAAAAGTTATCGTGGGCGTAAAGGTTAATTCGTTAATGATTTGCTCAAAAACATCGCCCGCCAAACCAGTTCCATCAGACGGGTCGCCAGTTACCACACCGCTTGGCAATGCTCCCAATTTGATAAATCCGCCACATTGATTAAACGTTCCAGCTGTCACAGTCGTTGTTTGGAACGTAGAAAAATTCGCAAAATCAAACCTCACACCAGGCGTTAATGCGCTTCCTTTGTCATAAACTGCATTGATAACACAGCTATTTCTATCAGAAAACTGGTAAATCAGCCGTGCAGTATTAACTAAAATTGGCGTGACATTTTTAGGGCTACCGTACACGCGAGACTTTATATTCCCTTTAATATCCGTGGCAACGCCTTCAACCCCATCGGGCAGTACATTATTACCAAGGTATTTTTTATTTGGATGTGGTCGCGCTAAAACTTCTGACATTGACCTAACAGCTAAGTAAATATTTTTGCTATCTTCATGTTTACCCGCTATTTTTCCAGTCAAATACGGAATTTTCATGCCGTCTTTGTCAATCAAAGACAGTCTTAGATTTCCATTATCAACGGCGTAATCCGCTAAAAAATTAAGCTCACCATCATTGTTGATGAGCGATATTTCGCCAACACTGGGTTCGGAAAAAATATGAAACGTACCGCCATCGTTCGGCGAAGTTTGAACTAAAGCCGGCTGTTCCATTCGTGGTTCATAATAATTCCAGTTGTCATCTATATATGCACCATCACTGTAATAGAGTGTTTTAGCTTGATTGTTTTCATCAAGCACATCGATTTCTGCAATCCAGACCGGTATCAAAGCCATAACTATCCGTTCGTTCCAGTTAAGATGTTTTGAATACGCGTTTTTGTCTCAATACGACGTAACGAGGTTGTTTGTTGTTTATTCTCCTGTGCAACATTACTAAATCCGGCACGCTTGATATTGTTACCTTCCTCTGTTTTTTTATTCAGCTCATTAAGTGAATTTTTCAACTCAGCACGCAGTTTTTTTACTTCTTCAAGCAACTCCTTAGTCGATTCGCCCGCTGGTTGTTGCTGTGGCGTGAAAATTGGCAAAAAAGTCTGATTTGGAATATATGATTTTGCACCGGACTGCTCGCCTACAATCCCACCTGTTGCAAATTTTGGGGTATCACCATCAAAATTCATGCGATCTAAATTTTCCACACCAATGCGCGATGTAGCAGCTGCATTAAGTACATATTCGCCATTTGACAGCATCGCGTGAATTGAATCACTAGTCGATGTTCCTGCACCAAAAACTGCGCCGCCGGTTGCGAACATTGGCACGTTATCTGGAATCTCTACGGATGAACCACTTGAATTTGTTGCGATAATGAACTTGTTTCCATTAAGCATTTCACTTGCAACTTTAGTTAATGGGTCATAACCCAATGATTGGCTAATTACATTTGCAATATTGGGGTGCGCCGCAAAAATAGGATCAGACAATAATTTCGGGATATGACCCGGATAAATATCAAAAAAAGTGCTTGGTGCGGTGACGGTTTGATAGGTAGAAGGATTATATGTTGGTTGGTTTGCTGCATCCGATGTGCTTAACGGAGCAGAGGGATTGGTAAGTGTTACTGCGGAGTAATTCGATTGATTAGCAGCTGGTGTCGAAATAATCGCGTTAGCTCTTGCCATTGCATCAGCTGCTGCATTTGCGCTTGCGGCAATTTTGTCAAACCCTGCAGCTACTGTATCAGTTCCTGATATAGAAACTTCTACATTGGTATTATTGTAATATTTAAATGTACCGAGTTTAGTATTTGAATCATTAACAGCATCAGAAACACCTTTAGCTCCATCTTGAGAAACTGTTACATTTGTATTGTTATACCCTTTAAAGGCACTGAGTTTATCGTTTGAACCATTAACAGCATCAGAAACAACTTTAGCCCCGTCCTGAGAAACTGTTACATTCGTTCCATTAAATTTACTAAAATCCGCAATTTTGGTGTTAGCTGTTCCAACTGTTTCGATAACACCATCTTTACCAAGCACGCCACTAACATCAATCACTGCATTATATATTGAGCCGTTGTAAGGCGTTAATGAGCCATCTATAAATCCTTGTAACTGTGTTTTTCCTATATTTGGATCAACAGTCAAAGGAACGGGTTTAATTGATGCCATCAGCGTATCATTTAAATCATTCGCTATTTTAACGGCTGAGTTAATGTCAAAACTGAAATTTTTAAAGTTAATCGTCGCCGCATTAAATTGATCCAAAATCCCACCGACCATAGTCGATTTTTGTGTTGGATCAAGTGTCGCGCTGGTAATAATGGCATTGATACTCGCATCCAATACACCGCCTTTTGCAATACTATTCATCATCGCAGTTAATTGCGACGACGTTGCGCCAGCTTGGCTTGCATCGTAAAGCGACAATCCTATTTTTGCGATACTGTCGAATGTCATGCCGTTTTGCAAAGTCGGGCTCGCATTGTAATTATTGCGTGCCGCTGTAATGGCATTTTGAATCGCTGACAAACTTGCTGGCAACGCTAAAACACCGTCTTTCATGTCTTGCAGTACACCGAGTTGCAAGGTCTGAATATCAACGGTCGCTGGCAGTTTAGATACGGACTCAACAACGGCGGCGATAGCATTCTGCCCGTCCAAACTTGAGCCATAATAGTTTTTTAATGCCGCGATGTAAGTATCTGCAACGTTAGTAATATTACTCAATGCCGCCTGTTTTTCTTCAGCACTAACACTGGTTTTAATAATTAAATTTTGTGCATCGAAATTCGCTTTAGCGGCGGCGAGCTGGGTTTCAGGAGTTCCAACAGAAGTAGCTTTTAGATTTTGAACCCAATGCGAAATTGATTTACTGAAATCAGTTAAGTAAGAACCAGCCTCTTTGAGGCTTTTTAATTTTTTTGCGGCATCTTCTGTTTGCCAAACGAATTGTTGAATATCAGATGCTAAAATAACAGTTTCTTTTGCCCCATCTTCTAATGTTTTTGTATATTTAATCCCTGTTTTGTCAGCTACAATCATCGCATCAATTACGGGCTTAAAAACATCTTGCTTAGCAAGGTTTTCCGTCATACCTTTGAATTCGGCATCGATAATCTCTTGATGTTTTCTTGCTGTTGATTGGGTATTTGTTTCAGTAAGGTCTAAATAAGTGCTTTGCAACCCCGTCACTTTAGGAATAGTTTTGTTTAGTTGCTCATCAAAAACACTGATTGCGTTGGTTAAATCCATTACTTTTTCATTCGCGGCATCAAGTGCATCTTGCGCGTTTTTTTTCGCGGCATCAAATTCAGCTTTGGAACTGTAAGCACCATTTAGACTAGCTAAACCAGCTGCTTGATTTTTAGTATTTTCATCAAGCACACGAATGATTTCATCCCATTGATTATTTTGTCCAGCATGAGACACAATCATCTCTTTCGTCCAGCCACCAGTTAAATCACTCCACGTTGCTCCCGAATAATTACCTTTATTGATGATTTTTTTGAATATCGGATCTAGCGTTGTTTCTAAATCCGTAATAGATT
>DALYHZ010000006.1:12279-15757 GCA_031970635.1 Methylococcaceae bacterium
GGGTGTGAACGCATTGCCAACATAATCGCCAAATTTTGCAACGTCTTGATATTTTTTTGCCGCCTCTTCTTGAGCAGTTTTAATTTCAGCTTTTTTTACATCTAGTTGCGCTTGGATATAAGACTTATCAAACATTTTTGTTTGGTCAAATGCTTCATCTTTGAAATAAGATGCAATACCTTTAATAGCATTTTGTGATTGCGCGCCTTTTGATGTAGTGAGGTTATAGAGCGAATCCATCGCGGAAATAAAGTTTTTTAATCCGTCTTTAGCATCTGCTGTACTGTTGTACATATTCACCAATGAATCGGATAATGCAGCCATTCCTAAACTGCCAATCGTTGCGCCATCATCTGTTTTTGTCACAAGTGAATCAAACTCAAGCCCCATTTTGTGGTATTTGTTTATCACCACACCTTGCTGGATTGCCATGCGACTTAGTGTTTCATAAAGTCCTTCGCCTAATTTTTGAAAATCACCAATGATAAACTGCGACACAGTTGCTACTCTGTCAGCAGTCGCGTTAATCATATTGTTGAAATAATCTTGCTTGTTATCTGACTTAAACCAATCCCATTTTTGCGTTCCGATTTGAAAGTTAGGCAAGCTCACACCCAGCAACTTAACCAAATCCATTGCAACCAGCGAATTCATTACGGTTTTTCCCATGTAACCGAACAAATTGGTGAGTTCTAATTCAATTGCAGAGGGGACATCACCGTAAATTTCTTGGATTTTTGTGCTTGAGCCAAATAGTCCTTTTTTAGTTATCTTGAATGTACTGTAAGATTGCAACCCAAGTTTCATGCCTTCTTCTAGTGGATTAAAGGCAGAAATAATCATTCCTTCGCCAATTTTTTCAACCGTAGTTTTAGTAAATAACGAGCCAATAAAAGGCATATTTGCCAGTGTATTTTTGGGTTGCTCTAATTGCGTTACGCCAAACGTCATATCCGTAAAAGAGTTGGTTGCTTTTGCTACACCCGTGACAAAATTAACAATGGTTTTCCCAAATTCTTTCATTGAATCATTGATGCCTTTTAATTCTGGGTATTCTTTCGCATGAATGTCGTTTAACGTGCTGGTGATATTGCTAATGGATTTTGAATTTGCAGCGTTATCACCTAAAACAGTTCCCGTTGATTTGGTTGGCGACATGTCAGCGTAATCTCCGCTGTAGCTTGTTTTGTTTCCATCACTGCTGACTGATGCGGCAATTCCAACACCAAGCGCGGAAACTAATGCCGCCATTGCCGCCATTCTTCCAAAAGCTGTGTAAGGGTCTCCAGTTCCTTGATTAGTAATTGCCTCTATGCCATTCATGACAATTTTTTTCGCTGACATTGCCATTTCGATTGCACCAAAAGTCATTTCAAGCGTGTGCATGATTTTTCTACCAGCCGATTGTTCTGCAAACATTTTTGAGCTTGCGCCTGCAATTTGACGAATACCACTCATTTCAGCCGCGCGAGACCTTTCGTCTAACGCATCTTTTGTTTTATAAAAATCTGCTGTAGATTGTGTAATTTGTTCTTGCGTTAATCCTGCTGTGTTTAGCGTTGCCGAGTAAGTAGCAAGATTGGTATCTTGTTTTCTTGAAATATCACTAAGTGTTTCACCCATTGATGTGAACGCCGCTGTAACCGCGCTAATTCCACCAAGCAAGCCATCAAATGCACCCGCACCAGACGTTTTAATGCCATCTAAAATGGATTTTGATTTTTCAAGTTGGGAATTTAAGGATTTTTCAGCTTCGATGGCGTTTTTTGCATCAACCACTTCACCAGCGCGTTCGATAGGGATTTGTTTGTCTGCGACTTGATTCATCAAACCCGCGTTAGCTTGCGCGACACCTAAACCGTATTCGCCCTGTGTGATTGCCCCACGATTTTTATTGCGCGTGAGTTCATCAATCGTCGCGTTGTAATCATCGATATGACCAACAAGTTTTGCGTATTCTTTTGCTTGTTGATCTAATAATTTGATGTTTTCTTGAGCATAATCCGTGTTTTTCAACAAGGCTTCATTGGCGTTTTCAATGCCTTGTGAATAAGTTGCTTGCGAAATCCCAGATTTACCTTGCGTATCAATAAATCTTTTGTGCGCTTCCGTTAGCTCATCAATTGTGGTGTTATATTTCCCAAATGCTGTACTTTCAGTTAGTTGACGGTCATTATCAGCGATTTTTTTCGCCGCATTTTCTTGTTCGGTTTCAAATTTTTTTAAGGCTTGACTGGATTTTTTATATCCCTGTTCCATTTCAGATAATGACGAACCTAAAGCCTTTGCTGAAATATCAACCTTAGGAACATATTGGCGACCTTCTTTTGTTAGCAATGACTGATTAAGTACACCATTGTTCAATTTTAAATTTTCAAGTGTTCTTTTGGTTTCGCCTTCATGATAAATCGCGGCAACAGTTTCTAAATCACCGTATTTTTTTATCAAAATTTGAATAAGTTTTGCTGAGGCTTCAATTGACCCGTCAGTAGTTCTTAATTGTTCTTCACTAAATCCTAAATTTGCACCACCTTTGTTTGCTGGTTGTACCTGCATTAAGCCGACTGCACCTGCGCTACTGTCTTTTGTATTCGGATTTAAACCCGATTCAACAACCGCAATAGCTTTTAAAAAATCAGGATTAACTTTGTATTTTTCGCCAAATTTTTCAAATTTATCATCTAATTCCTTTGTTAAATTTCCGACTGCTTTTTCTGCATCCGTTTTGAATTTATCGGCATCAAACAACACACTCACTTTTGGCGTAATCTCGCCTAATCCAGTTCGCAATTCTTTTAATTTTGAATCTTCCTCGATATTTTTAGCGATTTCTTCGGCTATTTTGTCGATGTCAAAACTTTGCGCGGATTTTCCAATCGAATTCACAAATGAATCAACAACAGAAGGTGAACTATTTGCAGATTGTTGTTTCGCGCTATTTCGTTTTTCATAATCGGATTGACCAAAAAAATAATTGTATGAACCACTCGCTAATCCGATTGCGTTGTCCTTTAATTCTTTTAGCCAAGCTGTTTTTTGGAAAAATTCATCTAATGATTCGGTTGCTGATTTAATAGCGGTTTTGATGTCACCCCAAAAAACTTTGACAATACTGCCGACAGTGACTTGACTATCACCGACTGTCACCATCGAATCTTTGAACGCATACAACGCCCCCGCAGTCGTGCCGATTGCCGTTGCAACCGCAACAAACGGATTTCGCATCATCGTTGCAGTAAGAATGGCGGTTTGAATTTCAGCGGCAATCACAGCGGCTTTGTAAGCCACAAACGCTCCGACTGCAACGGTCATACCTTGCGCGAGCTCATTCACATGACCTGCTAAAAATCGCACACTTTCCGCAATACCTTGTGCTGTGCCGCTGGTTTGACCACCTTTTCCGATGAATTCCATCATGGCGTTATTAAGCAACGTGAACGACTGCCCGATGGTGATAGGCATTTGTGCAAATTCTTTA
>DALYHZ010000006.1:15767-22738 GCA_031970635.1 Methylococcaceae bacterium
CGATTTGCGTAGCCGCTTTGCTTAACGCCTCACGCATCACATCACTGGTTAAATAGCTCGCTTCTGCCAATTTTCTAAATTCCGCCGTCGTGACACCGACACGACCATCAACGGTTTTTAAATTGTCACGAATTGCCATTACCAAACGCGGCGATTGTTCAGCCATCGAGCGCAATTCATCACCACCCAAACGGCTTGAAGCCATCGCTTGTCCAAATTGAATCAGTGCGTTTTTAGCTTCGTTATAACCTGCACCGCTGATAATGATGGCTTTGTTAGTGGTTTCGGTAATGCGTAATAATTCGGTTTGTGTCGCCGTCGTTTCTTTTAACGCTTGCGCCATTTTGAAATACAGCGTGGAGGTTTCTTTTAAATCCGTGCGTGTGGTTTGGGCAATTTGCGATAAACCTGCTTGCGCGTCGCGTAATTCATTCATCGAATTGGAAACGATTTTTAAGCGTCCTTCCATCGATGCCCATTCATCCATGTAATCAGTTAATTTGTGTACGCTAAATGCCGCCGCGAGTGAACTGACAATGCCTGACATTGTAGAAAATGACTTAGATGCATTATTCGCACTTTCTGAAAGTCGATTGAAGTTGTTTGTAGTGTTATTAACCGTGCTATTGAAATGATTAACGGTATTGTAAGTGTTATTGATTTGCTGATTGAACTGATTAAACGCACCTTGACCTTGATGCGCAGAGCTACTCACGTTTTCAAGTGCTTTGCCCGTTTCAGCCAATTCTTTTTTTGCACCATTGGCATCCGCGCTGATTCTGATTGTTAGACTTGGTGATGACATGGTGCAAATCCTTTATTTTTCTTTTTCGCGCCTCTCGTTCATGGCATTTAAAAAACCACGCTCAATTGCGCTAACTTCATGTAGCAGGTTCAAACGATCTTTTTTCTTGGCGTACAATTTGATGACTTCAATCACACTGGCGTAATTCAACCCTGTAATGCCAACCATACCGACATTCCATTGTGATTGAACTGAAAGGAAAATCTCTAACGCCAATTTCCCATCATAAAAAACTGTAAAATCGTCACTTTCATCGTCTTGAGACGGCGCGGATTCAATGATAATTCCCCACGCATTTGCACTATCTTCAAGACTTTGAGAGCTTTTCGAGTTACCACCGATACCTAAGTGATAACCCGCGTCAGTTAGTTTTTTAGTTTCGCCTGTTTGTAAGCGTCAGTTTGAGAAATACCGGATTGTACTGCCCAGAATCCACGCATAATCTGAACACTAATCCACGGTGTATCAATCATTACCTGACGCATTTCATCATCGTAAGCCACGGCATTACCCGCTTCGTCTTTTAATCCGTCAACTGAAATAATCGAATCAAAGATATTTGAAACCGCTAAATCCGCATCGTGACTTTCTAATTTTTCGTCACTTAAATCGCGGATGGCTTGAACTTCTGATTTTGACAACACTTTGAATTCAACATCCACCGTGTGTTTTTTTACTTCTGCAAAATCGCCAGCTTCTTCGATTTGCACGCGAATTTTACGAGTTTTCTTTTTACCAATTACCAATGCCATTTTTAAATCCTCTTATTGAAGTTTTTTAAGTTAAAGTGATTTTGATTTCGTCATTGCCGGCGGACGTTGGAATAAACGTCAATCCACAATCCAGCATCACTACGCCGTCGCTGTCCGCATACTTCGGTGCATCAATACCCAGCCCATTTGTCGCCGATTCGATTTTGATGATGTTTCCAGTGGTCAAACCATGCGTGATTGAGAAATTGCCAAGCGTTGAATTTTCAGCAATATCAAAAAAGTTTTTAGTTGCTAAAGATGGTTGCTCAAACTTGATATTCCCCTTGGGTTTTCTATCCGAAATAATTACGGTTTCAGAGCCAACCAAAGCGCGATGTTTTACGTCATTTGCCATATCAATCGTGAATGACTCGAATACCGGCGTATAACCATGAAGTGAAACAGATACCGTATTTGTTGTTGATACTGGAACAGGTGCAGGTGCCTTATAAACTAATCCTGCGATATTCAGCGGATTGTCTGAAAGCGTGCCAAGCAAGCCAGTCATCGTGAACTTCAATACAGGTAATTTCTTAACGGTCATGTTAACGGTAAACGTACCGCGTGAACCCAAAAGAACGTGTTTAATTGCGTCACGTTGAAAATAAATCGTTACTGACGTACCAGCCTGAGTAACCGATTCTAATGTGATTGGCAGATAGGTCACGCTTGTGCCTGCTAAAACCGTTTCAGAAAAACCGCATGCTTGCATCAATGCGCTGAATTGCGGTGCTGTTCCAGCCGTGCCACTGCTAGCCAATTCAACCTCAAAATCCACCGTCGCATATTTTTCAACAATGATATTTTGCGAATTACCAAAATATGGTTTGATAATATTTCTCTGCGCTGTACTACCTGCCAATGGCGTGATTGTGACATCGCTAGTTAACACTGCATTAAGTGCATTAGTTGGACTTGCATCCACTGCATAAGCTGTTTCTTTTGCAATCAAAAGTAGTTGTTTTCTCGTTAAGCCCATTGCTTAATCCTCTTTTTTAGGTGTACGTTTTCCGGTAAATGGGTCACAGTCATAAGCCCCTGCTTTGCCGTGATAATCATCTTGCTTCCAAATTTCTAAAAGCTCGTCTTCTGTGAGCGGAGTTTTGTTAAAAATGGGCTTAATTGGTATTTCTTCGTTTTCTGTCATAACACTTTCCGATAATATAATTGCGTGGTGAAAACATCCGACCAGCGCATTGTGTAATTGTCATAACCGATAAGCTGACCTGCGACAAAATCAACAGGAAAATCAGCATTTGTGGGTTGCCACGCACACAACACTTTTTTTATTTCATCGCGTACAGATTCAAGCATGGCGTGAGCTGCTTCACCGCGTGCATCAGATTTATTTGTCACTGCGATATAAACACCAACTTGTGCAGTAATTTCTTGCGAATGACCGCCTGCTAATGTGTTTCCTTTCGCACTCTCAGCCATTGGAATGATAAAAACACATGGCGTTTGCATTGAGTTAGTTTTAGCAACTGCCATTTCCGCCGCACCAAAAACCCTGCCTTGTAATACTAGGCAATCATTTTTAAGTTTTGTAATCCATTCTTCGATTCGCATTACATCTTTGCCAATAACGATTCGGTGAAAAATGGCGTAACAGCTGTTACTTTCGGTAAAGAAACATGAACGCTAGTTGTAGTTGTATCGTTCACTTCTTTAGGCAACACAGCCCTACCAATAGACAAGTTTTTTAAAAAACTTACGGCAAGTTCATAGCGTTTTGTTACCGCATCCGACGCACCGTCTCTCATCAAGCGGTAGCGTGTAATATCACACGCCACGCTTACCAACTCAGGCGGTATCACTAGCAATGGCAACGCATAACGCAAACGTAAATAGCTGTTGATTTCACTCTCCGCATCTGCGATTGCTTGATTAAGAATCGTCTGACCAATCATTTGCGTATGGTCAAGATCGGTGATTTGAATTAACTCCTCCTCACCAAAACGATCGATTAAATCTTGCTCAATGCAATACACGTTAAGAGTCCGTTAATTTGATTACTGCCGCTGGGCGAGTACACAAGTTAATCGGGTTAGATTGGGCTTCTAACGTGACACCTTTGCCCATTTCTAATGGTTCAACTTTTGCGTAATACGGCAAGCCAACCGTATTCACTGTCTCTATGTAATTCGCTGGAGCAAAGCGCGTGATAAATAAATCCATTACGCCTTGCGGCACTGCGTATGCCTCGGTATCTGCAATTTTTACAGCCGACGTGCCTCGATAACGAACGAAGTCAATGCCCATAAATGAAAATGGTGCGTGCGGGTCTGTGTTAAGTGCATTTGCCGCAGTCCAATTCAAATAGAATTTTTCAACTTTTGGATGGCTAATGAGTTCTTTCCAAAAAGTTGCACCGCAATATGCCGTGATTCTTGAGTAAGAAAGCCCATCTAAGGCAGCTTCAATTTTTTCAATCGTTTCTGCAATTTTGGTTTTAATTTCTGTCGATTGGGTTGTCAGCGCAAAATTTTCTGTTTGCTGTGACACGCCAAATTCAGAAAATAACGATGTTACGTTTCCTGCTGCATCGTAATAATCGCCCATGACCGCTGATAAACGATGCGCTTCAATGGTGTAATCGATTTGCGATTTCATTTTTGCAAGTCGCGTATCACGAATTGCTTCAATGGTCTGCGCCTGTGATTCACTACCAAAAGCTCGCACACCTTGAACTTCATCAGCCATGATGGTTGCGCGTTCAGGCAAATGCGGAATTCGGAAAGACTTCCCTTTTCGTTTATCACCTGTCACAACTTTACCAGGCGCGTTGCGTGGACTAATCTCAACCAATTCGATTGTTTTGCCATCGAATTCAATCCAAACATCCAGCGTTGAAACACCAGCTTCTTTAAACAGTTTTGAATCTGCTAAAACGGTTGGGACATAAGGTTGATTGTTAATTGCAGCAGTTAAGCTGGTTAACGAAAAACCGTCTGCTTTGAAAAAATCAATCATTTTTAAGTTCTCACTATAATTAGTTTGGCTGCCAAATCTTTAATAGCAGCAGCCCGATTTGCATTTGAAATTCCCGATTTAAAAATCAATTTTCTATCGATAACTTCGGCTAAACGAGAAACGACCACGCATGGCATATCAGCCGAGGTTGCATCAGTTGAGTCATATAAAATCGCGTCAGCAACTTCGCTTCCGTCAGTTGCCGCGTCGTCATGTTGCGTGTATTTACCGGATGCTGTGATTTTTCCGAGTACCGTTCCTGGCATTAGGTTTTGACCAGAAATCAATGTCGCTTTGTCGAGTGATATTTCTTCACTGTCTAGCAAAAACTCTGCACTGTGAACACCTTCTGTTATGGTTTCCATAATTATTTTTGTCCGTTGCGTTGTTGATAAATTGCCGTGAAGTTGATGCTTTTTTCGCGGGGTTCTTCTTTACCGTCAGTAGCTTGTGTACCAAATAAATGCGCTGGTAAGTTTGGTTTTGGTGCTTCTTTTTGCGAGAGTAATTCTTTTGAAATCATCGCAAACTGCTCTGCACTAAACTCAAAATATGGTTTGGCTTCATCTTCTTTAAATTCACGACCCAACGCAGTGAATAAATTTTTAATTTCAACTTCACGAGCGCATTTAGTCGCTTTTTTCGCGGCGGTTTGTAATTCATCTATCTGCGATTGCATATCTGAAACTTGCGCTTTGAGCGTTTTGTTTTCATCCTGTAATGCTTTAGCTTCTTCGGGTGTCATACTTGATGATTCCTGTGGTTTTGTGGATTGAGCGTTAAAAACCGTAGCGGAGGTTTTGTCATCTGCCCCAAGCGTGGTAAATGACACCTCTCTTATCCGATTTTGTTTGAGTAGGGTTATGTCACCCGTGAAAGTTTGACCGTTGATAACGTGCGGTTGGGTACCATTTAAATTTGCGGTTTCGGCTGGGAAGATGCCAACTGATAGCTGCCATTTGATACCTCTATCTGCTTTATTTGCGATGTCCTTTGCAGTTTCATCAATATCCGCAAATAACCGTCCCGCAATTTCGATTTGATTTGTTATGTTGACCGTTTCAATTACGCCAATCGGTGAGCCACAATGATTGAACAGCAAAGGTAACGGTGCGTCAGCAGTTGTCGTCGCTAAATCAAACGCTACTGCGCTGTACCAAGAATGGTCTGTAATCACACCGCCAGCGTAAGCAATACCCGAAAAAGTACGCTCACCGGTTGTGGTAGGTGTTGAAAGCTGAAAGTCAGCTAAAAAATGGACGATTTGATTTTGTGTTTTCATGCGCGATAGATTGCCCATGTAACAACGTTATTTCTAATCGCGTGGTTTAGTAAAATGCGCGAAATTTAACTTTTCAACAGGCATAAAAAAGCCCCGCAATCTTTCGAAGCAAGGCTTTTGATTGTAAAAATCGGTTGTTAAATATAAAGTTTGACTAGCACAGCAATGATACCACCGACTAAAATCGTCAACGTGGTCTTAATTGCCATTAAATCAAGTTTGATTGGATTTAGCTCTTTTTCGAGCTTGTAATCTAAATATTCTTTTGTCACCAAGTCTTTTTGAGAAATCGTCAGTGTTTCGATAATTTCGTCTGCCTGCTTATCAGTAAAGCCAGCTTGCATAAGACGTTTGACGACTTGATGTGTGTCTATCGTTAAAGTTGACATCGTGTTTCCTGTTTTGTTTCACTAAATTGTGCCACATCCATGTGACAAGGTTACACTAAATCCGATTTGGTTCAATCATCGACCTGTGGTAGTTCAACGTTCAAATACTCATCGAGTTCGGGAATTGGCATCGTACTGTATTGCTCAATTAGCACATCCAACTTTTTGTCGTTCTCAATAAGAAATTCGTCTTTTAATTTATCATCACAGGTTTTTCCTGTATCACTCACAAACTAACAGTTAAAACAAACCGTTAAATAACGTGCGAATGGTTGTTACTACATCACGTTTCACAATGACATAATCGTTTTTCGGGTCGTTAAAAACATTATTGATGAAATCTTCCATTTTTAGCACTTGACCTGATTTGACTTGCACCAATTTTTCAGTCGATTCTGTTAAATCGTCATATCGTTCAAGTGGAATCATGGCAAATTGCGTTTTGTCGTCGAGTTCAGCAATGTATTTTAATAATCCGCTGTCTTGCTGTGGAATAGCTTGAAACCGCGCTTTTGGATTCGCCAATGCGCGTAAGGATTCAAGTTCACTTTCTGCAATTAAAATCATGCCTTCGGGGGGCGTGTAAGATAATGCAACTGGTTCAACCAATTCGCTCTGTAATGCTTTTGCATCAGGTTCGCAATCCAAAAACGCGCAAACTTCACGGTATTTTCCAAGTGGGATATTTTCACGTTTATTGACGTTGAATTTTTCCAAGATGTCACCGCCTAACGCTTTGTAACTTGTGCCAACTTGATTTTTAACCAGCC
>DALYHZ010000006.1:22748-27947 GCA_031970635.1 Methylococcaceae bacterium
GGCGTTAAAGTTTTCGGCGTTGCCGTTGGTAGCTCAACCAAGCCGTTTCGTTTCGGCTGGTTTTTTGCAAAATAAAAATCTTCCAGTCTGTCTTGAACTGCCCAAGCGTTGTCAGTGTCTAAAATTTTTGCATGGCGAACTGTTCCGCGTTCTGTCCAAAGGTACAAACTTTTTGTGAATTTATTGATTATGAGCTGACCAACTTTCAGTTGGTTAGCTTTGAAAGCTCTTAAATCTGAGCCTTTCAGTAAAAAATAATGCACACCTTCGATAAATCGACTGGCATTTCTAGCGAAGTTCATTTGAATGTTATCAATTGCCGTGCCGTAAATTTCAGCAAGCAATTCGGTTGTGATGACGGGTTGATTTTGCCACATAATGGCTGGGAGTGTTTCTGGGGTTACTGCTGTTGATTGAGTTGTCATGATGACATTCTCCTTTGGTTATTTTTCTGAAAACCTCCGAGGAGGCAGTTAGGAGCTTCAGAACAGCTACCAAAGACGCTGCGATTGATATTCAATATATTCTCAATGCACTCCTAACCACGGGCGCAATTTTACCACAAGGCAAACTGCAAAAACTGGTAGGCATAAAAAAAACCGCGTGTCTTTCGTGTGCGGGTAACGCTTTGGTATTAAGGAGTTCTGACGCTCCTACTTTCTGTGAAAGCGTTGCAATGTTAAACCCGCACGGTGGAGATTGTCAAATCACTTCAATGTACCACCACAAACATCTTTAAAGCACTGCTCAAAATATTTTTGGCATTTTTCATTAAGTATTTGTTTTTCGGCATTCTGCGAGATTACATTTACATGCCCTATTGCTGGTCGTGAGGCGTAATCTGTATTTATTTTAATTTCGCATTGCGTTCTTTCTTTTTGACATTCAAATTTGCACTGCTTCATTTTTTGACTTCCATCATCCACAAGCTCAAGAGGCTGACGGACAGGCATTGTGTAATGATGTTGAGGTGGGATACACCCTGTAAGTAATATTATCGCTGCAGCGGTTATCGTTTTTTTAAGCATTTCATACCTCATAAATTGAAATTATTTGAGCGATAACTATTACTTGTCTATGCTGTGTTGTCAAATATCAAAATGCGTTTGAATCGCCTCAATGACTTGAGCTTCCCATAATTCAGGGAGTTGTGACGTTGGCATAAATGGACGCGCCGGTATGTCACCCCACAAATTTGGAAATTGTTCTTTTGTACCGCCAAAATTCATCATGGTGGCTTGTTTAGCAGTTGTTCCTACTTCAACAAAAGAATTCGTAGCATTGATAGCAAACGAATTACGCAACACTCCTGTGTCATTTAATGGAACATCTGAATTATTACGTCTGTTTTCAATCGTAACGGGAGATAACACTTTCCAGTTCACACCTTCTGGCGATTTTAAATCACGAAAACACAAGTCGATATTGGAACGAATTGACTGCCCAATGGAATTAAACGCAGGTTGCATATTTACCGCGAGGTTTTGCAATCGCGCTAACTCATCAAGAATGGGTTGGTTCTCGATTTGAATGGTTAAATTGGTCATGAAATCATGCCACTTTTAGTTGTTTTTCAAAGGCTATATCAACGGTGTTTCTCAAATTCCAAACATCAATGGTTTCTTCACCGTGATAGTTGTTTAACAATTCTTTTGCTCTTGTGTCTACGGCGACCAATTCTGAAATTTGTTCAGACGAGAGCAAACCTTTCCATTTTTCTAAATATTCGCGGTTGCCTTGCATCAAATGCCCCTCGCCGAAGTCACAGTCCCAATATTCAACATCAAGAGAATAACTTTTTAAGACTTTCTCTAATGCTTTCAATGATGGCGTATTCATAAATCGTATCTCCAAAACTACTATGGTTTTGTTCAAAAGTTAATTTCGATTGTTCGCGTGGATAAGAGGTCACGATTTTTCCATCTGCTGACAAAATCACTATCCATTCATCTGTTTCTAACTGCATTTTGCCACTAATCATACTGCTAGTTGTTGACATAGCAATAGTGAGTTTTTCTGCATTAGCTAACACATTGAATGTTTTATTTTGATAATCCGCCGCGTCGGAAATATCATCATTGAGTAGTCGTTTTTCAATGTGCTTGTGGTATTTTTTCTCGTTACTCCATAAGTCTAACAGCAAATTGTCGCTGGTAGATGCTTCAGCACGTTGAATTAAGTTTTGAAGCAATAATTCAGAAGCAATTCTCTCTGGTGTTTGTTGCATATCTTTTTCGGCTAATCCCATCTCAGCTTCTGATTTTAACACTTTGTCGGCTTGTGCTAATTTTTCGTTCAATGCAGCCTTTAACTGCCGAGCTATACGCTCATTAGCATTGCGCTGTTCGACTGCCTGATTTATTCCCGCTGTTAAATCCTCTCCGACGTTATAATCCCAGCCTTTGTCGGGTTTCATTTCTGGCGTGATGGATTTGTTTAATCCTGCACCATTCTTTGAACGTATTTCTGCTTGTGATTTTGATAATGATATTGTTCGACATCTGCAATTGTGCGTTATAATTCCACCCGCAATTATCACACTATTTTTACATTGAAAATCATAAACATGACCACTAAAAAAGAAGTTTCTAACGCTGACTACCTCATCAATGCTTACTTGGCTGGTGAACCTATCATAAAACTTCTTAAAGACAATGGAATAAGCGGATGTTTGTTTGATAGATTGCTTCGCGATAGAGGAATTAAAAAAAGAACTCCGAATGAGGCGTACAAAATTAGAAAAGGAAGGTTCGTAGCTTCTAAAATTCCAATCTGTACACAAAATATTTGCGATGCTTATCTTACTGGTGAAAGTGAGAATGCTATCGCAAAAAAATTTGGTGTCAGCCGCGATACGATTAAAAAAAGGCTTCGTGACGCTGGTATTGCTAGACGAACTCGAAGCGAATCTGAATTGTTGAAATGGCAAATAATCAAACAATATCCCAAACTTGTTGAAAAGCAACTTGGCGCAGCATGGATTGCCTCTCGGTCTAGTGATAATGAACTTGAGAGAATTGTAATTGCGTCTTATCAAGCTGGTAAAAGTATTGTCGAGATTGCGAATGAAAATAATTGTTCGCGAAGTAATATTAAAAGAATTACTGCAAAAAACGGTATTAACGATATTGCTTTTAGTAATCGCCGAGCAAAGGGTGTGCAATTTTCTGGCAATAGCAAGATGATTAGTGAATTTGAAATTCCATTGCTCAAGGCTTTCAATGCTTGTGGGCTTGACCCCATTCATCAATACGCTATCGAATCCTGCAACGTAGACTTTGCTTTCCCGCAAATGCGTGTCATTGTGGAACTCGAAAGAGGATATATCGGTAAATCCAAAAGCATCACGCGCGAGCGCATTGAAAACATCATCAGCACGGGTTGGCGGTTGTTGATTATCTACAATCCCAGAAAACTTAATATCTCCTACACCAGTGTGGCGCAAGAGATGGTCTCCATCCTTGATAGACTTGGCAGCAACCCAACCACCATTGGACAATACGGGGTGATTGGCTGTGATGGCAAGTCTCATCCCAGATTTAGTAATAATCTCTACGGCTTCACCCGAATAGAAGGACTTTAATCCTATTTCAAAATCTCCTGTGATTTTTGTCCACGGGAGAACACAACGAAAACCATTCGGTGGATAATTTTGCGCCCAAAACGGATCATCAATAGGACGGATAACGCCATCCATAGCCAGATGAGAAGGACGCACACGGCTATCGTTAATAGCATCGTACATGAGGTAAGGTTGTGATTTCTTGTTTTCAACGAATTGCTCCCATCGTCCACGGTTATAGGCTGTTTGAATATTGGTTCGATAAATATTGTCGAGTCGTGCTTTTGATAGCCCTAAATCTTGAACACGCACATCTTTTTGCCATTCTTTGAAAGTTTTGCCATTTTTTACCGCCTCACTAAGCGAATCTAAAACCGCTTGTAATTGGTCAAGTGAAGCCACGCCAGCAATTGAGTAATTCAATGTGCGATGAATTCCTTGAAGTTCACCGTAATATTTTTCAGGTAAGACAACGCCACGCGATTTCATGAAGTCGATAGCTTCTTGAAATGGGACATTAAAACCAACTGCAATTGGCTTATCCTGCATTGGCAAAACCCATAAGGTCAGCAGCAAACGTCGCCCGTTCAAGAATTGCGCGAAACTCTTTGGTATCTGTATTGGCAAATAAGACGGCTAATCTATCGGCTAAATCATCATGATTTTTAGCTGCTTTAATTGCATTGAAAATTGCATTTTCTGGGATTGGGCTATTCAATTTTTCGAGGACAGTGTCAGCTAAATTTTCAACTACCTGTTGGTCGGCGGTGAATCTAATTGGCTCATTTGATGCTGAAAAATTAGATGGTTTATTTGCGCCCATAGGCGCATTTTTATCGGGTGGTAAATTGGCTGGAATCTCAAAATCACCTTCTTCGTAATCATAAACGCGCAACAAATAATCAGGCGTAAGTTTCAATACGCCAGCCTGTACCAATTTTGAATCACGGTCAGCGCGGTCAATTTCCAGTCCCGTGTTATCTTCTAAAACAAAAGTTGGTGGCTCGCCTGTAAATCCATTAAGTACATGCAAAGCATTGATTAACGTTTGAACAGTTTTTGTGACTAAACGAATGTCCGCCATTTTTCGGTCACTGAGTACATTTTCATGCACTTTCGCCGCCGCAAAACTGCCAGTGCTACCAACATCACTGGTTAACGTTTGCCCTAATATGACTTTTTGAATACGTTTTAAAATCGCATTTTCAAATTGTTCAAATGTTGCACCTGTTTGTTGTGCTGACAAAAACTCTGCATTCCAACCGTCTGGTAATGCCAATGTCGCGTTAGACACTGCCGCATTTAAAAGCGTTGATAAATAATCCATCGCGTGGGTTCCATCTGGGAGTGTTTGGTCAGGTGCCGTACCTTTTAAAAATGGTGTGCCTGCGCGTTCGAGATTTTTTGCCCAGTATTTCCAGCCATTGACGCGAAACAACCACGCCCAATATAGGCGTGAAAGCAATGCCTCACCGTATGGCTGACGGTAAGTTTCATTTCTGATAGTCAGCAAAAACTTAAACTGTTTGTCAATTTCTTCGCCATTTGGATTTAGCATTGAACGATACAGCAAGCGACCGTCCGATTTCGGTTCAAACCACTCAAAGGGCTTTTCGCTGACCTCTCTTAAACCGATT
>DALYHZ010000007.1:0-1101 GCA_031970635.1 Methylococcaceae bacterium
AATATGGCATGTTCCGTTTTTTTTGCAACAACAGACACATCGCCCAAAAGTGCGTCCAATCCCCGACCTAAACCACGTTTTTTTATATTCATGTTGTGTGTTTTTCCAAAATTTCAAATTGCAAAACCAATTGCTCAAATGTATCAAGCAACATTTTTAATTGTTCTGCTTCTTGCAAAAGTTGAGCGTGTTTTTGTTGAAATTGTTTTCGTTCAGATTCAGATGGCGGAGCAAAGCCTAATTCATTTGGCACGTCAACGAGTAATGCTTCCAAGCCACGTCCTAAACGCTTATTTTTCGCCATTTTCTGCCGCCGTGTTTGCCAGAATTTCTTTTGCTAACGCCATATAAGTGACAGCACCTTTTGAACCTTTGTCATAATTTAAAACAGGCAATCCATGACTTGGTGCTTCAGCAATGCGAATATTTCGAGGAATGCAGGCTTTGAAAACCTTATTGCCAAAATGGCGAATTAACTCTTCAGATACATCTTTTGTTAAGCGATTACGGTCATCAAACATCGTCCGTAAAACGCCTTCTAAATGCAATCCCGAATTTACCGTGCTTTGAATATTCTTGAGCGTACTCATCAATGCCGAAATACCTTCGAGTGCATAGTATTCGCACTGCATTGGAATGAGTAAACTATTTGCCGCCACCATTGCATTTAACGTCAACATGTTAAGCGATGGCGGGCAATCAATAATCAAATAATCGTATTCGTTTTTAATTGTCAGTAACGCATGAACAAGACGCGATTCTTTACGCTCTGCATCAATCAATTCTACTTCGGCAGCCGTCAAATCTGCGTTACCGGCAATCACATCAAATTTTAATTCCGGCAATTTAATCACTGTTTGCACGGCTGGCACAATTTCCATCAGCAAATCGTAACTGGAATGTTGAATATCATGTTTATCAATTCCGCATCCCATTGCCGCATTACCTTGTGGGTCTAAATCGACCAGTAAAACACGCTGTTTTAATGCGGCAAGCGACGCGGCTAAATTCACGCTAGTGGTCGTTTTTCCTACGCCACCTTTTTGATTGGTAATGGCAATAATTTTTCCCACGATATTTCCTCACTTCAGATATGTAATT
>DALYHZ010000007.1:1111-9475 GCA_031970635.1 Methylococcaceae bacterium
ACCAAGCACCGTTCAGCTTCAATGTGCGGCACTTTAATTGAAATCAGCGTTGTTTGGGCGTTCACAGCGGCAAGTTCTTCATCAGGTGTTTGCCCTTTCATGCAAAGCAATGTGCCATTTTCGGAAATCAAATGCTGCGTTAGTTCAACGATTTCAGGCAAACTCGCAAATGCTCTTGTTAAAACAGTATCAAACGGTTGCTCAGGTTCAAAATCTTCAACGCGACTGTGTGTGACTTTTACATTCGACAACTTTAATTCCAAAATCGCTTGTTGCACAAAACGGGTTTTTTTCGCGTTACTGTCGAGCAATTGAAATTCAATATCAGGGCGAAAAATCGAAAGTGGAATACTCGGTAACCCTGCGCCCGTTCCAACATCAATCATCCGTTTACCTTCCAAATACGGCAAAATCGCCACGCTATCAAGCAGGTGCAAATTCACCATTTCATCACGACGGCGAATCGCGGTGAGATTGTAGGCTTTGTTCCATTTTTCGATTAACGCGATAAAACTAAGTAACTTCGCCACTTTGTCATCGTCAGCTGGGAGATTTAGCGCGTTTAAACCGTCGCGTAATAACTTTTCTTCGTTTGTCATGCTAATTTCTTTTTCAAATGCACAAGCAAAAGCGAAATCGCCGCAGGTGTAATCCCTTGAATGCGTGAGGCTTGTCCTAAGGTTTCAGGACGTTGTTTTTGCAATTTTTCACAAACTTCATTTGATAAACCCAACACGTCTTTATAATCCAACGTTTCAGGCAATTTCAAATGGTCATAACGCATCGCTTTTTCAATTTCAGCTTGTTGGCGGGTGATATAACCTTGATATTTCGCTTGAATTTCAACCTGTTCTGCCACATCGTCAGTAAACGTTTCACCATCTAAAAACGTCAACAAATTTTTAATATCGACTTCAGGGCGACGCAATAATTCAGTTAAATTCGCTTCTTTGTTTAAGGCTTTGCCCCAAAACTGTTCCACTTTCGTCGAATTTTCGGTTTCGGTATGAATCCATTTTTGTTTTAACGCAGTTTGCAGTTTTTCGATATTTTCACGCTTCGTTTCAAAGGCTTGCCAACGTTCATCATCCACTAAACCCAATTCACGCCCTTTTTCAGTCAAACGCAAATCGGCATTATCTTCACGCAAAAGTAAACGATACTCGGCGCGACTTGTGAACATGCGATAAGGTTCTTGTGTGCCGCGTGTGATCAAATCATCAATCATCACACCGATATAAGCTTCTTCTCGACCTGGACACCAGCCTTCTTGTCCGCGTGTCAAACGCGCTGCATTCAAGCCTGCAATCAAACCTTGTGCGGCGGCTTCTTCATAACCTGTCGTGCCGTTGATTTGCCCAGCGAAAAACAAGCCGTCTAAATGTTTATTTTCAAGCGAACTTTTTAAATCACGCGGGTCGAAAAAATCGTATTCAATTGCATAACCTGGTCGAATAATTTCTGCATTTTCAAAACCTAGCATTGAGCGCACAAATTCATATTGCACATCAAATGGCAAACTGGTTGAAATGCCATTCGGATAAATTTCATGCGTGTTCAAGCCTTCGGGTTCAATAAAAATTTGATGCGAATCACGGTCAGCAAAACGGACAATTTTATCTTCAATCGACGGACAATAACGCGGTCCAATCCCTTCAATAATGCCCGAATAAAGCGGCGAACGGTCTAAGCCACTACGAATAATATCGTGGGTTTTTTCGTTGGTTCGAGTGATGAAACACGGAATTTGACGCGAATGATGTTCAGGTTTACCCAAAAACGAAAATACAGGCGTTGGCGTGTCGCCGTGTTGTTCTTCCAAAACCGAAAAGTTAATAGTTCGTGCATCGATGCGTGGCGGTGTACCTGTTTTTAAACGGTCAATTCGCAACGGTAATTCATGCAAACGCTCTGCTAACGCAATTGACGCTGCATCGCCAGCACGTCCGCCGCTGTAATTTTCCAAACCGATATGAATTTTGCCAGCTAAAAAAGTCCCAGCAGTTAAAACAACCGCTTTTGCTGAAAAATCCAAACCCATCAAGGTTTTTACGCCAACCACTTTTGTGCCTTCAACAATCAAATCTGAGCAAGTTTGTTGAAATAACATCAAATTCGGTTGATTTTCTAACTCATAACGCACAGCTTGTTTATAAAGTTGGCGGTCAGCTTGAGCGCGTGTGGCACGAACCGCAGGTCCTTTGCTGGCATTTAAAATGCGAAATTGAATCCCGCCTAAATCAATGGCTTTTGCCATCGCGCCACCAAGCGCATCAATTTCTTTGACTAAATGACCTTTGCCAATACCGCCGATGGCGGGATTGCAGCTCATTTGTCCAAGTGTGTCGATGTTTTGGGTGAGAAGTAAAGTTTGTGCGCCTGTTCGCGCTGAGGCTAAAGCGGCT
This sequence comes from Methylococcaceae bacterium, assembly GCA_031970635.1. Taxonomy (GTDB): domain Bacteria; phylum Pseudomonadota; class Gammaproteobacteria; order Methylococcales; family Methylomonadaceae; genus UBA10906. The sequence continues at coordinate 3,517 of DALYHZ010000007.1, forward strand.
TCTGTTCCTGCGTGACCGCCGCCGATGACGATAACGTCAAATTCTTTTTTAAATTTCATTTTTGATTAAATCTACAATTTCTGACATGGCATTTACTGTGTAGTCAGCGTTCAAATCTGCCATCGTATATTGTCCTGCGTAGCCGTAAGAGACGGCGATTGTTTTAAACCCTGCTCGTTTACCTGCGATGATGTCGTTAATCGAATCACCAATCATCAAGGCATTTTCAGGTTTCACATTAAATTTTTTTGCCGTTTCTAAAAGGGATAAAGGTTCAGGTTTCATTGCCGCAAAGGTATCGCCTGAGGCAATAAAATCGAAATACGGTGCAAGTCCTGCTGTTTCCATTAACGGATTCGTAAAAGGCGATGTTTTATTGGTCACACACGCCAGTTTTAATCCCCTGTTTTTCAAGGCTTGCAACGTTTCGAGTGTGCCATCATAAAGATGGCTATGTACCCAATCATGCGCGGCGTAATACGTTTTAAACAACGTAAACGCCGCTTCAAAATCGTCTGGTTCTGATTCAACGTGCCAGTCTCCGACTAGCGAACGTTTCACCAACACATCAGCACCGTTGCCAATCCATTGTTGAATCGAGGCTTGCGAATGGGTTGGTTTATTTAATTCTGTCAGCGCGTGATTTACCGCTTCTACCAAATCAGGCGCGGAATTTATCAACGTGCCATCTAAATCAAAAATAATCAGTTCCAGAGCCATTATTTAAACCGCTTTGGCGAGTTCAGCACGCATTTCGTCGATAACTTTTTTGTAATCCGGTTGGTTGAAAATCGCGCTGCCCGCAACAAAGGTATCTGCACCCGCCGCTTTAATTTCGCGGATGTTATCAACTTTCACACCGCCGTCGATTTCTAAACGAATGTTGCGACCGCTGTTATCAATGCGTTTTCTTACTTCGCGCAATTTATCTAATGCAGATGGAATAAATGATTGTCCACCAAAACCAGGGTTAACTGACATGAGCAAAATCATGTCGATTTTATCCATGACGTAATCCAAATAATGTAACGGTGTGCTTGGGTTGAAAACCAAACCTGCTTGGCAACCGCAATCTTTAATCAATTGCAACGTGCGGTCAGCGTGAACCGATGCTTCAGGGTGGAAAGTGATGATACTTGCACCCGCTTTGGCAAAATCAGGAATGATTCTATCAACAGGGTCAATCATCAAATGCACGTCGATTGGCGCAGTCACACCGTGTTTGCGTAATGCCTCACACACTAATGGACCAATGGTTAGATTAGGAACAAAATGATTGTCCATCACATCAAAATGCACAATGTCAGCACCCGCTTTTAAAACGTTATCTACTTCTTCGCCTAATTTTGCAAAGTTTGCCGATAAAATTGATGGGGCAATCCAATTTTCATTCATAAAAAATTCTCCAATTAAAAAATTAAGGTTAAAAATTATTCTGTTTTCACATCGTCATGCAGTAAGTGATAAAGTGATTCAATCAACCCATCGCTATCATCAGTAACATTACTTGTAACATTTTCTTCTGTATTTTGACTGCGCTGTTCATTACGATTTGCCAGCGTTGCTTGAATCATCGTGTCGCCATTGTCTTGTGGCACAAGCGTTATTGTATAAATCGTTTTGGTGTCTTCTTCGTTTAAATTGCTCAGGATATTTTTTAATACACCTTGCACTTTATAATTGACGTAATAGCTGTATTTGCTTTTTTCGGTATCTGTAATTTTAATATCACTTTGCCGCAATGCTGTTCCAACAGTTCTCCACGCCTCGCTAATCGATTGTTTTAAAACTAATTTTTTGGTATTTTCATCAAGTAACGACACTTTTTCATCTAAGCCGCCCACTTGTTTTTTAGGTTCAACACTGTCATCAACCATAGCATTCACAGGCATTTTTTGTAACGCTAACGTGGGAGGTTTTTCCAACATGCTAGTATCACGATAACGACTATTTTCAACTGAGCCACAAGCAACTAATCCGCCACTCAACACTAAAATCATTAAGCCATATTTCATACTATTCACAATAAAAACGACGATGTGTTAATACAGGAAACGCGGCTCGCACTTTTGTTAATCGCTCGTGGTCAATATCTGCGGAAACAAATCCACTGCCTGTTTTATAACAATCCAGTACCACACCCCATGGATCAATAATCATACTGTGTCCAAAAGTGCGGCGACCGTTTTTGTGAAAACCGCCTTGGTTGGGTGCGATGACATAACATAAATTTTCAACAGCACGAGCACGAAGTAATAATTCCCAATGCGCCGCGCCCGTTTCAGCCGTAAAAGCCGATGGGATAATAATAATTTCTGCGCCTTGCTCGCTCATTTTCCGAAAAAACTCGGGAAAACGTAAATCATAACAAACGGCAATGCCTAATTTGCCAAATGGCGTATCAATCACTAATGTTTCATCGCCTGCTTCGACAGAATCCGATTCTCTGTAAATTTCAGTGGTATTTGGTACATGTACGTCAAATAAATGCACTTTGTCATAACGCGCCACACGTTTGCCGGTATTATCATAAATAAGGCACGCTGCTCGCACTTTTCGTTTATCTTCTCCTGCAATCGGAATCGTGCCACCCACAATCCATACGTCATATTTTTTTGCAGTGGTTTCTAAAAAATTTTGGATGATACCTAACCCATCAACTTCTTTAACTTTTACTTTATCTTGTTCGTGATCGCCCATTAACGCAAAATTTTCGGGCAACGCCACCAGTTTTATACCTGTTTTGACCGCTTCAGCGATGAGCTTTTCAGCTTCTAACAAATTTGCACTAATGCTAGGACTTGATGCCATTTGAATGGCAGCACATTTAGTCATGATGATACGCCTCTTTAGAATTAAGTTTTTGGGGCAGCCACGGAAACTGCGTTAAACCGTGCCACGTTTTTTGCACCAAGCCTTCGTTTTCGTGTAGCGGAATAACTTCAACATTTCCCCACGAACCTTTGACTTGGTATTGTGAACCAAAGAAAAAACCTTCCTGATCTTTACCTGTGAGCGTTTTTCCAACGAGGCTCATTATTTTTCCGACAATTGTACCAGCAATAGGCACTGCATCTGCACTTTTAGGCGTAACGTTAACCAAATAATCGACATTTTGTAACACAAAATTGGTATCACCTTTCAATAAAATTTTAGCGGGAATTGAATCAACGGTTAAATCTTGTGAACTTGCCTTGCCTTGTGATAAATCAAAATGCCCTTTTATGCTATTAAATGTTAAACCTTCTGCATACATGTCACTGAAATCAAGTTGTAATCTTTTTAGCCATTGGTCTAATGCAAGCATCCCTAAAATACGACTAAAACCCGGTTCAATACTTAAAATTCGACCATTTTGCAAATTTAAATCGACTTGTCCACGTAATCGTTCTAATGAAAATTGTTGCGGTGATCCTTGCCAAAATAACGCTAAATTCGCATATCCTGTCGTTTCTGAAATATCTTGTGTAATACCCAAATTAGAAAATAACTGTCCTGCTTTAACGAATTCTAATTTGCCATGTAATTCGGTTTGTGCATTTTGCCAATCGCCTGTCATTGATAAATGGTGCGTTGTAGCTTGTAAATCAATGGTTTTAAATGCAATGCCATTCGCTGATTGCTGTGTTTCAATTGCTAATCTGCCCAGCGGTTTATCATGCCAAAATGTTTTTTCAGTTTGCAATGAAAGCGATGGTAAATTTTTCGTTGATATAGAAGATGTCGTAACCGTTTCGTTTTTTATTTCTTCGCTTGTTTGTAATTGTTTGAAAAATGCCAAATCTAATTTCTCAAGTTCTAGTTTTAGCGTTGCACGGTTTTGAAATTGTAATGAACCTTGAGCAAATGCACTGTCTAACGTGCCTTTCCATGATTCATTATCCCGCTTTAAACGTAAATCAAATTCGCCTAATGCTGATTTTTTCCAACGTGCATTCTGGCTATGAATTGAAACAGTATGAATATCTGCTACGCTATTTTCTGAATGGTTCATTGCCAAACCTAACCAATCTTGTAGCGCAAGCTGATCACGAGAAATTTTGATACTCAAACCTAACGCATCTGGCAATGTTACTTCTCCATCGCCGAGTAAAACTTCGCCACGTTCAAGACGTTTATTTTTTGTATCGATGGTCACGTTAGCTTTTAACTGTTCGTTATAATTCAAAACAAGCGGTAATAATGCGTCATTTCCTAATGTTAATGTCATTGAAAAGGGCAATTTTTGCAATTTCGGTTTAGCCAATTCGGCGGGAAGATTTAATGTAATTCCAGCTAACATCGATTGAATTTGTAACGTTGGGGAGATTTGTCCATAAGGTAAAAAAAGCGTTAACTGATAATCTGCGCCACCTTCTATCCACGCATTTTCTTGTAGTTGTGTCAGCGGGAGAATTTTCAATTGATTAAATAAATCATCCACACTTGTACTGCCTACAACGTAAACAGCGGTATGATTTTCGTTACTTTGCAAACGAATTTGAATCGGACGGTTTAACGCTATGGCAGTAATCGTGTCGCTAAACACGCCATTTTCAGTAAATTGCAACACGCCGTTTATAGTTTGCACAGGCAAGTCTAACGATTTTACTTTTAACTTAACTTTATCAAGATAGGCAGAACCTTTCACTTTTGAATTTAATTTTTCAACTAACGAAATCTGCAAATCCAGTGATAAACGTGTGTTTCCTTGTGGAGAAATAGCGGTCAAAACAGAATCAACGCGTGATTTTAATGGTGTGTGTTGTATAAAACCTAAAACTTGAGCAACATCGCCTTCGGCTTCTGCCACAACATGCACATAATCACTGGTAAACATCGAAGGAATTGTCACTTCTGCCGTTTTAATAACTGCATTTTGTGCCATTGCTGATAAATTGACTTGCAAACTGTCCTGATAAAAACGGACTTGCGCGGTCAAATCATTAAGTGGCAACCATTCCGGTGCGTAATTGAGCTGAACCTGTTGCGCATCAAACAATGCTTCAAAAACGCCATTCCCTTTTTCAAATGGAAAATCTGCAAGATTGCCGTAAAACAAAATTTGACCATTTTTGAGGCTTCCTTTTTCAAAGGCTTTCTCTAACCACGCTACGACATCTTTATCCATAATTCCTACGGGCAAATAATGCGGGGTTTGCGTGGCATCATAAATTTCAAATTGCGTTTGCAAATCCATAAACGCCGCGCCATTTTTTGGCAATGTTAATTTCAAACGGCTTTTACTTGGAATGTCTTTTGTTTCTAACACAATTTCATCACTTTCAATATGCCATGCTTCTTCGGTTTGTCGCCACTGTAACGCTGTTTCAAGTTTAATGTCAGGTAATAATTCTCGAAATAAAGTCGGTGCATTAACAAGTAATTTATCCGAATGCAACTGCAACGTTCCCGCAAGTTCATTGCCATGCAAATGACCGTTTAAATATTTAACATTGAGTTTTGCTGTCACATCTTCTACGCTTAAATTGTCAAATGAACTGTCAAGCGCAAACGTTTTCTTAGTCGGTTGGGTAAATAAATGGAGATTCGTTAATGTGCCAGTTAATTGCTTAGATAAAAGTGGCGTTTCCGTAAAAAAATTAACCATTGCAAGCGTTGGTGCAATGTCTAATTTCTCTAAAAATACACCAATGCTATTTTCATCAGAATTGTTTTCGTTTAATACGAGGGAAATTGCGCCATGGAATTCAGTTTCCGGTGTGGTAATTTCGATACGAGGAAATTCAACATGCCATATTTCGTTTTGACGATGTAATTGAAACCTACTGTTTAATTCATTGAATTTTAAAGCAGGATGTTGAGGACGATTGAGTGTGATATTTTTCGATTCTATCGTGCCGTTAATAGAGCTAAGTTGTCCATTTTGCCATTGTATCCATGTTTTTAAATTTACACTGCCGTCAGTAATTTTTAACAAAAACGGTAATTTCAATTCCTCAAATTCAGCGGGTTTTAC
>DALYHZ010000007.1:9485-26027 GCA_031970635.1 Methylococcaceae bacterium
ATTTAGCCTCAAGAAAAATTTTGCCATTCATCGTTTGCAAATCAAATATATTGCCCGTGAATAACATCGATATTCGCAGAGGTTCTATTTGTTGCGGTAATCGCGCAAGTAAATTCAAACGATGTTCGTCTCCATCATTTATTATTGCAACATTAACGGGCGTAATTTGACGTGGCAAAGCCTGTGTTTTTTCATCGTGCCACGTTATGGTGCTTTGCAGACAAGAAATTTTTCGACCTTGCAATAACCACAAGGGCTGACCTTCACTTGCTTTTAAACCATCAATGCTAATGCTATCGTCAGCATGGCGCGTTAATGTGATTTGTGCGCCAACCAATGTAATCCATGTTGCCGCAAGTAAATCACGATGACTAATTAACGCCCAAATATTTACGCCTAAACGAATTTCTTTAAGTTGGATTTTTTCAGCGGCGATATTGAGTTGTGAAAATTGTAATTCGGGATGAATGCCACGCAATTTTGCGTTGATTTGACCAATGGCAACGGGCGCATCAATTACCACACTAATTTCGTGAGCGAGTTGCGTTTTATAGTTTTCGATACTTGAAAATAAAAGGTTTATGCCAAAAAAAACAAACGTTATCAGCAATAATGTCCAAAGTATTAAGTGATGCGCGAAATTAGAGAAATGGCGTGTCATGATTTACGGTAATTTTTTCTTCATGGCATTTATAAGATGAGCATTTCCAACTTTATTTTGTGCCATTTTCGCATAAATCATCGTAAAACGTTTTACAGCTTTTTTATTAAGTGCCGCCATTCGCGGCAAATTCGATTTTATGTGTGCGTGAAAATGCACCGTATTCACTGCGTGTTTCTAGTAGAAGTTTAAACAGAAGTTCAAACGTTTATTGAAAATGAAAGCAGTGCATTGAGCAATCTCTAATACTGGTTTTTTATGCACAATCAATCATCACTGCGTGTTCCCATGCTTTACCGCCTAAATTTTCGACATTTTCAAATTGTTTTAATTTTTCTGCATACATGATGATTTCCTCAAAAATCCAAAAAACAAATTCTAGCACAAACAAAAAAGGCGGGGTTTCACCCCCCTTTTTTCAATTGTCTGATAAGGTGAAAAGCATTAGACTCAATGTACATTTTTAATTATATTTTGTACATTTTATCGAGGTATTCATGAAAGTATTAAGTTCAACTCAAGTCAGACAAAATTTTAGTGCAGTATTATCAGAAATAGAAATCGAGCCTGTGAGCATTTCAAAACAAGATAAAACTGTTGCCGTTGTTATGTCGCAAAAACGCTATAACGAATTAAAACGTCTTGAAGATATTTTGTATGGAAAAGCCGCCGAGCTGGCGATTCAAGAAGGTTTTGCCTCTGACACACAAGCGCAAGATTTAATGAATAGCATCGCGTAATGAGAGATTACAAATTCACGAAGCAAGCCTTTAAAACACTAACCGACTTATCAAAAAATGCGCCGAAAATCGCCAGTCATATTAAAGAAATCATCACAAATCTGAGGCTCGATTTAATCGAAGGTGAAAGTTTAACGGGTCACGCTGAATTTAAAAAATTACGCGCTGGGAAATATCGACTGATTTACACATTGCGTGGTGACGTTTTACTGATAGCTATCATTGAAAAAAGAGAAACGGTTTATGCTACATTTAAACATTTGTTCAAAAAATCGTCGGCTTTTGATGATTGAAAATACAAACAAAAAAGGCTGGTTTTTGTCAGCTTTTTTTATACCTGCGACAAATTGCCGCGCGACGATTTGTCACATTGTAATTTTTTATTATTTTGCCAGACTCTACCTGTCTATTTTAGACATAACTTTTTTATCCAAACAAATGAGGACGAATTTATGACAGTTTTTTATGGTATCAACAACAATAGTGACCAAACAATCAACATAAGCGGTCTTACAGGACAAACTAACAACGTTGTCATAATGTATGGTGGAAACGATACGGTTTATGGCAGTAATGTAACCGACCAAATTTTAGGGGGATATGGAAATGATTCGTTGTCTGGTAATGGTGGTAATGATTTTTTGAGCGGTGAAGATGGGAATGACACATTATTTGGAGGTACAGGTAATGATTCACTTTATGGGGGGGGCTGGTAACGATTCTTTAAATGGTCAAGCAGGTATTGATTATCTTTACGGTGGGGCTGGCAACGATACCTATATTCACAATCTAAACAGTGGTAATGATCTTATCAATGATAATCAAACTGTAACAGGAGCAGTTGGCTCAGGTGGCGGTCTTAGTGATACATTACAATTCAATGGTGTTTTACTTAAAGATTTGCACGCTTACACAGCAAGTAACAATTTGGATCTATGGATTACTAGCGTTACTGATGCCGCTGATGGCGTTATAAACGATGGCGTTCTCATTCAAAATTATTATCTAGGTGGTGATTATGTTATTGAACGAATTGCAGGCTCTGACGCAATCCCTTATTACCTTAATCCTCAAGTTATTCCCTTTAACTGAATGGTAATTCCAGTGTTTTTATCAAACAACCATCGGATATTTTTATGACTAATCTGACAATTACTAACTCAAAGAACTCTGTTTTAAACAGCCCTTCAACTAAAACACTTGTCAAAAATACAGCTGCCAGCAATCCTGTTAGCAGTTTCGGTGAAGCAATTAAACTGCTACAACCAGATCCAACTGAAATGATGATTCCAAATCACCCTATCACGACAAGGACAAGTATAACTAAAATCCCAGAGCCTGTGCCAATGTCTCCAGAAGAATTGGCAGCATGGCAAAAAAATCTGGCTGATATGGCGAAATCTGAAAAAGACATGACCGAACAGATGTCACCAGAAGGACAAAAAAAATATTTGATGTCCAAACAAGTAGATGTTGTCGCGCGTGATAAAGAAGGCAACATCGTTGCGAAAATGTACAAAGATGGTAGTTGGATGTGCAGCAATGATTTAGCGAATAATTTAGCTAAATGTAATTCAAATGCAGAAAGAATCCGCTTACTTGAGAAAAATTCAAACGTAATGGTTTCTGATTACACAAAAGAAAAAGTGACCGATTTTGATTTGTTAAAAGAAGAATTCGCTCAAATTGAAAAAAGATTAGCAATTCATCCCGAATTGCGGGCGTTATATGACCCAGATATTGTAGAGTTACAACGCCGCACTTTAGCCGCTTAAAAAATTTCACTAACAAGCTCCGACTTGCATCACAGCAAATCGGGGCTTTTTCATTTAAACCGAATCCCAAGCCTTCTCCAACCGCTGCGCTGACACAGGAATCGCCGTTTTCAACTGTTGCGCGAACAACGACACCGCAAATTCTTCCAACATCCAACGAAACGCCTCCGTTTCAGGCGTAACGATTTCTTTTTTCAGCCGCTGCGAAACCGAATTCCAATATCGAATCTGAAAACGCGCGAGTTCATTGGCTTTTTGCGGCGTGTTATCGCGCTTGTCTAAACGGTATTGCATCGCCTTCAAATAACGGGGCAAATGTTTGAATTGAGCAAACAGAATCGTGCGAATAAAACCTGCATAAATCAAATAATTCACTTGTTCATCAAGGCTTTTTGTCAACGGATCAGCCGCATTCAGGCGTTGCAAACTGGTTTTGAGTTCACCGTAAAGTTTCATAACTTCTAACGCCACGGTTGCAATTTCAGTTGCGCGTGTGACTAGCAAACTTTTATTTTCTTTCAAACTTTGTTCAAACGCAGCTTGTGTGCGTATCGTTTTACCTTCCACAAAAACGCTGTTCAAAATCAAGGTCAGCAAATCGTTTTTATACTCTGCAACGTGTTCTGATTTTAAAATCGGATGCGCGGGCAAACGGTTATAAGTGAGTTCTAACACGGTATTTTTTGGCATATTTTTCAGCGCGTAAGTACATTCTTTGCGCTGTTGCAATTGAAACAACCGAATCAAACCTGCTTGATGTTGCAATTCTGCTTTTCGCTGGGTATCAAAAATTTTCACGCCGACCGTTTCGCCTTCATCAACCAACGCAGGAAAACCGACAAACGCCTGACCTTTTTGCATAAAACTGTATTGTTCAGGCAAATCATCAAACGCCCATTGAATATAGCCTGTAAAATTCAACTCATCGGCGGCGATTTGGTCAAAACTTTCGCCTGCTTTGGTGACGTGTTTTGCCTGCAAGGCTTTCAAATCGCGCCCGTAATCGAGCAAACGCCCTTCGTCATCAATCACACGGAAATTCATTTTTAAATGGTCAATCAGCCCGTCGAAACTCCACGCATTGAGCGGAATTGCTTCGCCCGTTAATTTGCGTAATCGATTGCCGAGCCATTCTTCTAACGCACCTTTAAAATCGGGTTCAATTTCTAAACACTTTTTCACCGTTTCAGGCACGGGAACGAAATGTTTGCGAATGTTTTTCGGCAGAGCTTTGACCAGCGCAACGCATTTTTCTTCGAGCATTCCAGGTACAAGCCAATCAAACGGCGTTGACGTAATTTGATTGAGTTGATGCACGGGAATAATTGCCGTCACACCATCCTCATCGTGTCCAGGTTCAAAGCGATATTGCAACGCAATCGTTAAATTGCCGACTTTTTTATGGTCTGGGAAATCCCACTCGTTGACATATTCCTCACCTTTTTCGCGGGTTAAATCTTCTTTGGTTAAAAATAAAAACTGCTTATTTTCACGTTCGATTTTTTTTCGCCAAGTATCGAGCGTCACGCCGCTGACAATTTCGGGCGGTAATTTATGGTCATAAAACGCATACAACCATTCTTCATCTTCAACCAAATCGACGCGACGACCTTTGTGTTGAATCATGCCGACTTCTTCGAGCAATTTTCGATTCGCTACATAAAATGGTGCGTTGCTGTGATAATCGCCATCAACCAGCGCGTGCCGAATAAACAGCTTTCGCGAGGCTTTCGGATCAACGTGGTCATACGGTAATTTTCGCCCCGCTTGCAACGTCAAACCGTGCAACAACGTGCGCGAATAGACCATGCAACGTGCGCTTTTTTTCTCCCAATGCGGGTCGTAATAATTCTGTTTGACCAAATGCGCGGCGCATTCTTCAATCCATTCGGGTTCAACTCGCGCCACCGTTCGCGCATAAACTTTGCTGGTTTCGACTTGTTCAGCGGCAACAATCCATTTCGGACGTAATTTGTGTAGCCCCGAACCTGGAAAAATAAAAAATTTCAATCCACGTCCGCCAAGATATTCATATTGCTCATGGCGGAAACCGATATTCGACAATAACCCCGTCAATAACGCGCGATGAATTTGGTCATAACTCGCGTCATTTTCATTCGGATGAAATTTCAAATCGCCTTTTAGCACCTGCATAATTTGCGAATGGTTGTCGTGCCATTCGCGCATTCGCATATACGACAAATAATTATCTGTGCAGTATTTACGCAATTTATTGTTGGATAAATGCTTTTTCTGTTTTTCAAATTCATTCCACAAATTCAACAGCGACAGAAAATCGGATTCAGGATGTTTAAATTGGGCGTGTTTTTGTTCGGCTTGCGCCATTTTGTCCGCAGGTTTTTCGCGCGGGTCTTGAATACTGAGCGCAGCAACGATGATGCTCACTTCTTTTAAACACACCTGTTCCTGTGCGGCGATGAGCATTCGCGCTAGTTTGGGGTCAGTCGGAAATTTCGCAAGCTGTTTGCCAACTTCAGTAAGTTTGCCCGATTTGTCCAGCGCGTTGACTTCTTGCAAAACCACTTTGCCGTCACGAATCATTTTGTCATCGGGCGGTTCGATAAATGGAAAATCGCCAATATCGCCCAAATTCAGCGTTGCCATTTGCAAAATAACGGCTGACAAATTGGTTCGCATGATTTCAGGTTCGGTGAACAACGGACGCGCTTCGTAATCTTCGCGCGAATACAAGCGAATACAAATCCCTTCCGCAACGCGCCCGCAACGTCCCGCACGTTGATTTGCGCTCGATTGCGAGACGCGCTCAATCGGTAAACGTTGGATTTTACTTTTGTGGCTGTAACGACTAATTCGCGCATGACCTGTATCAATCACGCCGCGAATGTTCGGCACAGTTAAAGATGTTTCAGCAACGTTGGTCGCAAGCACAATGCGAATTTTTCCGCCTTTCGGATTAAAAACGCGCTCTTGCTCTGCAACGCTTAATTTTGAATACAGCGGCAGAATTTCATATTGATTCGGATGATGTTTTTTCAGCGATTCGGTCGTTTCACGAATTTCATGTTCGCCGCTTAAAAAAATCAAAATATCGCCGCGCAAATCCCGATATAACTCATCAACCGCATCTAAAATCGCATTTTGTAAATCGTCCGTGGTTTCGTCTTCTTCCTCGTCGTCTTTGGCTTCAATCGGGCGATAACGCATTTCCACGGGGTAGATTCGCCCCGAAACTTCGATAATCGGCGCGTTGTTAAAATGTTCAGAAAAGCGTTTCGTATCAATCGTCGCTGACGTGACAATGACTTTTAAATCGGGACGTTTCGGCAACAGCCATTTCAAATAACCCAGCAAAAAATCAATGTTTAAACTACGTTCGTGCGCTTCGTCGATGATGATGGTGTCGTATTGATTTAGGTACGGGTCGCCTTGTGATTCAGCGAGTAAAATCCCGTCAGTCATGAGTTTGACAAGCGAATCGGCGTGAGTTTTATCGCTAAAACGCACTTTATAACCCACCGATTTTCCAATGGGTTCACCAAGTTCTTCGGCAATTCGGTCAGCAACGGTTCGGGCGGCAATTCGACGCGGTTGCGTATGTCCAATTAAACCCGCCGCGCCACGTCCAATCGATAAACAAATTTTCGGTAATTGCGTGGTTTTTCCTGAACCTGTTTCACCGCACACAATCACGACTTGATTGTTTTTGATTAACTCGGCGATGTCATCTTTTTTGCCCGTAACAGGTAAATCAGGGAAATTTAAAACCGGAATGCTGGCTCTACGCTTTTCAAACCCCGCGACTGATTTTTCAAAACGTGAACGTAGTTTCTCAAAATCGGCTTCGGTGGCTTTTTTATTGCGACGTAACAAATCGAGTTGGCGTTTTAAAACATGTCGGTCTTTGGCTAAACAGGTGTGAAGTTGTTTGGAAAGTTGAGTGATTAAATTGTGATTTGACATTGAAAATGCGGTAAAAACGAAAGATTTTTTTATGGTAGCAGTAATTGAAAGGTAGTTCCTTTTCCTATTTCAGATTCGACAATAATATGTCCATCCATTTTATGAATAATGCCGCTAACCACAGACAAGCCTAATCCTGTTCCTTGTCCGACCTCTTTGGTTGTAAAAAAAGGTTCAAAAATACGACTTAATTTATCCGCAGTAATCCCAGAACCACTGTCTGCAATTTCAATTTCAACAAATTTACCATTGATTTTTTCTTGACATGCACTGCAAACTTTTGAAGGTGACTCCACCACAGAGACAGACAATTTTATAACGCCAAGCATTTTATCAAGCGCATCACGCGCATTAACAAATAGATTAACAATAATTTGATATAAGTCTGTTTCATCAATGGTGACGTAAGTGTTTTCCAAAAAATTCGTTTCGATAGTAATACTTGAAGGAAGAATCTCGTGTAACATTACCAAAATTTTTCTCAAAACATCTGTTAATTCAATGGTTGTATCACTTTTATTGACTTCGTCTTGACGACAATAGGTAAGCATTTTCTTGATTAAATCTGCGGCGCGACTTCCTGCTAACTCAACTTGCTCTGAATTGTGCAAAATGTCTGTTTTTAAATCACCGTCTGGCATGTCTTCGGCTGCATATTTATTTAATTCGTTATACCCTAAAATGCTTGCCAAAATATTATTAAAATCATGTGCGATACCGGCTGTTAAACGACCAATACTTTCTAATTTTTGTAAATGATTAAGTTGTTGTTGTAGAGCTGATTGCTCACTTTCATTTAATTTACGTTTAGAAATATCACGTAAAAACACGTAGAAGTGATTATGGTTTGGATAATAACTAATCAAAATTTCTACAAACCAATACGAACCATCTTTGCGTTGGTGCATGGATTCAAATACTTTACTATTCACGACATCGCTTGCGGTACTACTTAATGTACTAATTTGATACATTAAGTCGCCTTTATGATCATTGGCTTCTAAGTCTGAAATCATCATACTCAACAGCTCTTTTTGACTAAACCCAGACAAACGACAATAACACTCGCTCACATCAATAAAACGCCCCTCCCCGTCCAGTTCCCAAAAACCGTCGGTACTTTCGATAACAGAATCGTATTGTATTTGTTTAGATTGTAGTTCGGATTCTAAACGTTTTTTTTCTGTAATATCAAAACGGATACCAATATAACCTTGTACTTGTCGCGTTTTTTTGTCCAAAATCGGGAAAATCGAGGTATTTAACCAATACAATTGTCCTGATTTACTTCGATTACAAATTTCGCCATGCCAATTTTCGCCACACGAAATGGTTTCCCACATCGTTTGAAAAAATTCTGTTGAATGCACATGCGAGTTTAAAAAAACGTGTGTTTTTCCAAGTAACTCCTCTTCGCCATAACCTAATATCTGGCAAAATTTTTCATTTACAAAGGTAATCACGCCATTTAAATCGGTTTTACTGATAATAGCTGCTTCATTTAAAGGATAAAGCATATCAATGGGGAGTTCTTTGCTACATGCTGTCATTTACAGCTCCTTGACAAAAGAAAAGAAGAGAAACGCTATTTTTCCATGAGTTGAATTAAAGTTGCTGCTAACTCGGCAAAATCTTCTGCACCACGACTTTTCGGGGCATAAAAACGCACAGGTTTTCCAACAGCAAATGCCTCTGCTAACTTAATGTCACTACGAATGCCATTTAACACCCGCAATGCACCAAATTGTTTTGTTACCTGTTCGGTGACTTGACGATGTTGACGTACATTATTTGCCGTCATCACCGGTAAAAAACCTAAAATTTTAAGTTTTGGATTACGTTCTGAAATTACCTTAAATAATACGCGTACCAACTGACGTACACCTTCAAACGATAATGGATGTGGCACATACGGCACCAGTACCCAATGTGCGGCTGATAAAGCATTTAACAATAAGTTATCCAATGAAGGTGGCGTGTCAATAATAATAAAATCGAACTTTTTGGTAATCGCATCATCTGCTAATGCTTGTGCTAACCGTTTTTCATTTTTACCGCAATTGTCATGTTGAAAAGCGGGATTAGCAGGTAAAAGAAAAAGATTATCAATAGAAGTTTCATACATCACATCCATAAGACGCAATGATGGAGAAGAAAAAATATCATGTACAGCCGCTTGTCCCGCGCTAATTTTAACACCTAAACCTACCGCACAATGACCTTGTGAATCCAAATCGATTAACAAAACATTTCGTCCTGTTGCGGCAAGTTCGGCGGCGACATTTACCGAGACGGTAGTTTTTCCAGCACCACCTTTACGATTTGTGATAACTAAAACGGGAATAGAACAGGTCATAAACCTAAGGCTTGATTAACAGCATCACGCAATTGATCGCGCGTAAATGGTTTAGATAAAATTCCTTTAACGCCTAAAAGTTCAGCAGATTCTAAATTAAACTCGGCTGTAATTGCTCTTCGCCCTCCTGAAATAGCAATAATGGCAAGCTCAGGCTTACGGCATAATAATTCGGTAATGACTTCAATGCCATCTTTATTTGGCATAATGATGTCGGTAATAACAAGCTCAGGATTATGTTGATTAAATGCTCGCATCCCTTCTACACCATCAAATGCGGTAATAACCTCATGTCCGTCACGAGTTAGCATTTGCTTTAACAAATCACGCAATTGCTCTTCGTCATCAATGACTAATATTTTCGCCATAACATCCCCCCTTTATCTAAAATAAAAACCCGATGGCGCATTCTTACATAACACTACACATTAGAAAAGCTCAAATTTTGGCGGTTGCTCTTCCTCAGCATTAGAATTTAAACTGCTATTGTGATGTGATTCCTCTTCATTGTAATCATTTAACACAATATTCATCTGCTCTGCAAAGTCATCAACGATGTTTCCTTGACTGGTCTCGAGTTCCATTGCAAATTGTTGTAACAACGCGTTACGACGTTGCATTGCAACTTGCATACGCTCTATACGTTGGCGTACCACGTCTTGATATTGAATACTGCCTAAAATTTCAGCAATGTTATTGGCTAATTTATTACTATTTTGATTGATAACCATAAATAACGTTTTGTAATACTGGCGCATGTCTTCGTGACTTTCTTCTAATTTTTGTACCGATTCCATCACTTGCGCGGCTTCATTCATTTGCATCATGATTTCATCTAAAAATTTGAATTTCAAACCATGTTGAATGGTATGACGTGCCTTTTCTAAACCCTCTTCAATCATTTCAGCCGCTTTATTAGAATTTACTGCCAATTTACGCACTTCATCGGCAACAATTTTAAATCCGCGTCCAGCCTCACCTGCATGAGCTGCTTGAATTGCGGCATTGACCGCGAGAATATCTGTTTGAAAACTAATTTCCTTAATGCTATCCACTAAATAACCCAAGTCATCGATTACACCACTTGCGCCTTGAACTGATTGAATATCGGCTTGAATTTTACTTGGGATTTCTTGAATAAAATGTCCAATTTTAATAATAAAAGAGACGCTCTCATCAACACCACTTTCCATCTCTCGAATTTTAGAAAGTGCTTCTGTAATGTAACGCACCAAAGCGGTCGCTTCATTACTTAAATCACGCATTAGGGTAATTAACGTCATTGCAGACTCATTTGTATCGTAAGCAACAACTTGTAATTGAGCATCGACAGCAGTATCAATTTGCAAATGTGTTTCAATCATCGAACTCATTTGTTCGATACTGGTTAAAAATGGTGTTAATTGTTCTTGCTGTGTTTGTACTAACGTAATTTCTGTTAATTCACTTCGTAATTTTGATAATAATTGTTGTGTTTCCTCAATACGCTCGCGTAATTGCGTATCCACATTTTGACTTGCTCTTAAATATTGCGTAATTGCTTGACTGGTTTTATCAATCAGTGGGATGAATGATTGTCGTGCTTCTTCAAGCGTTTCATTACTCCCCATTTGTAACGCACTTAGTAAAGTTTGAACTTGCTCAGACAAAATAACAGCGCATTGCATTAACGTTGCAGCTAATGCGTCAGAAGGATTTACAACGCGAGTTGCCGCGTCATTTTTAATGCCTAACGCACTTTCAACTTGACGCGTAATGTTGTTGAGAATGTAGCGCAATTTTTCATTGGTAGCATGAACTCGTTCTTCTGGCGATAAAACGGGAGGTGTTTGAATTTTTTTTAATAAAAGCCATTGTGAGAGCAATGTAATTATCATTGCCAAACCTAAAAACAACACCTCTTTATAACTACCTAAACTAACCTCCAAATAGGGACTGACAAAAACGGCACATCCCATCAATACCAGCATCGTAGCCATACTACTTAGTAAAATAAGCCCAATTCCATTTTGAAAGTGAGAGGTGCTTTTTGATTTGGCAATCATAACGTTTTATGCTCCAGGCAAAACTTGTTTAATAATTTTTATCAAATCCGCTCCGCCAACGGGTTTAACCAGCCAACCAGTTGCACCAGCCGCTTTACCTTCGTCACGTTTGCCTTGTTGACTTTCTGTGGTTAAAGTCAGAATTGGTATAAATCGAAAGCCAGGTAATGCGCGCGCTTTTTTAATAAACTCAATTCCGCCCATATTGGGCATATTGATGTCGGTAATAATTAAATTCGGTTTTAGACCAGCGTTAAGTTTTGCCATCGCTTTTACGCCGTCTTCAGCTGTTTCAACTTTAAAGCCTGCAATTTCCAAATTGTTCTTTACGCTCATTAACATCGTTACCGAATCGTCTACGAGTAAAATTATTTTTGCCATGTTAAATCCTTTGCTAATTGGTTGAAGGTACTAAACGTAATTAACTGCAACGTTTTGTTTTAATTGTTAAGGTGCAGTTAATTTTAACGTTTCATAAAATAAAAACGTCAAATACTACAAAGAGCTTGCTACTTTAGCAATGTTGAAAGCCATAATTGTAAGTTTTCATCTTTAGGCGGTGCTGAAACGGTAGGTTTTATTGCCATTAAAACTTGCAAACTAGATGTATGAATATGTGTACAATCAGCAAGATTTATTTTGCTTTTTGGATTTTTCAAAAGCCATTCTAATAAGGCTTCTGCTTCTTCAACATCAATAAAATCCGTAAAAACCGCCAGCGATTTTTTATATTCAATTGCCATAACTAAATCAACTCCCGTGGATTTAACACCATTAACACTGAACCATCCCCCAATAATGCCGCGCCCGAATAGCCCGCTAAACCACCTAAAATACCTGTCATCGGTTTTAAAATAATATCAACAGTTTCGCGGAACTCATCAACCAAAATGCCCACATGTTCCCCGTGTACGCGCACAATCAAGGTCGCAAATTCATCATTTTCATTCGGCTGTTGTGCAACCTTATTTGCCAACAAATCATTTAACGATAACAACGGCACAATACGTCCACGCAATACCGTGGTTTGTTTTTGCTTAATTCGTTGAATATGTGAACTAGGAACGCGCACTGTTTCAACCACAATGTCCATGGGAACGCCAAAAATTTGTTGATTCGATTGGATAATCATCACATTAGTAACCGCCATCGATAAAGGTAATGACAAATAAAGCCGTGTTCCCTTACCTACTTCACTTTCAATGCCAACCGTGCCACTTACTTTTTCAACTGCCGAACGTACAACATCCATGCCTACACCACGTCCGGATAAATCCGAAATTACATCAGCGGTTGAAAATCCTGCGGCAAAAACTAAATTTACCGCATCTTGGTCACTAATACGTTCTAATGTTGCCTCGTCGATTAAACCTTTTTCATAGGCTTTATGTTTAATCACGTCAGGGTTTATACCTTTACCATCATCGATAATTTCGATTAAAACGCGGTCGGATTCTTGACTTGCACGAATCAATAATTTACCAGTAGCAGATTTGCCTGCTGCTAATCGCACATCGGGTTGCTCTAAACCATGGTCTAAACTGTTACGCACGATATGAATGAGCGGGTCAGATAAGGCTTCAATAATATTTTTATCCGCCTCTGTTGTTTCACCTTCTAAAACCAGTTCAACTTCCTTACCCAATTTACGCGAAATATCACGAACCATGCGAGGAAACCGTTGAAAAATAAACGACACTGGCATCATTCGCACTTGCATGATCGTATCTTGCATTTCTTCAGCAACGCGATTGATAACAGCATATTGCGCTTTAATTTCACGAGACAAATCGCGAACACCGAAAACCGCTTCAGCGCGGTTTGCTAAATACGGTAAAGCATTTTTGGCAACGACCATTTCACCAATTAAATTCATTAACCTATCGATTTTATCTTGGTCAACTTTAAGTGTTTTTGATGCACTACCCGCAGCAACGGCAACATCTTCAGCTCTACGTCCAAATTTCACTTCATTTTGCGCGGTGGCAGGCGCACCTACAATCTGCGTATTTTCTTCGGCAACGTTTGTCAATGCTGGCACATTAGTTAACGCGCTTTCTAACCATGTTAATAATGGTGCGGGGGAATTTTCCGCTAGAGCATTTTGCAACGCGGCATCAATAGCCTCTACTTCGTGCGCTTGATTTGTCGCGCGATAACAGCCAATCAACGAAGCGGCTACCGATTTCAATCGTCCCGCTAACCATTCGCCACCACCATTTATAGGCAAACTCAAAACTTCATGTTGTGCTTTGATGATGGTGTAAAAATCGTTCAATTGTGTTTCGGAAAGGTCAGCCGTATCTATTGAAACATTTGGCGTAACTACTACAGAATCCACATGAATATTATGTGCTAACGTTGACCAGTCAGGCTGTGTGTGAGAGCGTAAAGATTCTAATAATAGCTTTTGCGCAGCTTTATTTTGTGGCTCTCCTTCAATAAGTTGCAACACCCAGCGTAAGACTGATGACGACCATAACTCCGATGCAGACAATTCCAACATCGTCTTGATCGTGCGTGTCACACCTTCAAGATCTTCGTTATCCACTAACGCTAAGGTATTACCGATAAAGTCTTCATCAATAACACCGTTTTCTGCAATGCCACTGGGTTTTACAAACGCTAACGCGGGAATTTCAATGCGGTGAATTTGATCTGGCACATAACGAAATAAATCGTCGAGTTCTTCTGCTGGCGCACTTGTCAACAGTTGAAAGACTAGCTGACTACTGAACACATCCATTTCGACTAATGACGTGGCGGTGTTATTTAAAATCGCATTTCGCCATGCAGTGTCAGGCACTTGTCTAACTAAAAAGAATGGGTCTTCGCCTTTGAAAAAACATTCTGGTTCGGGCGTATATTCCAACCAAAACACCGCATCGCCAGTTATCGCGCACCGATACAACGCCATTGCAACCGATTCAGTTAAATTTAAGGTCGGTAATTCTTCCCATGAAACGGCTTTTACCGCCGGACCATCTTCTGCAAAAGAATCAATAGAAACCTGCTCTACCACCGGTGTAGAACTATTTGATTCAGTAATTAAATTGCGTAAAGTTTGAGCGAGTTGCGTTGCCGTTGTTGTGTGATTTTTTCCAATTTCGCCTTCAGCTTCAATTTCATCCATTAAAATGCCAACAAAATCCATTGCCTCGAGTAATTCATCAGCAAGTTTTTGTGAATAGCCAACACGACCATTTCGCACAGCATCCATTAAATCTTCGCTTGCATGTAACACACGAGTCATTTCGGGAAACTCAAATAAGCCGCTATTTCCTTTCAAAGTATGTACAAAACGAAATAATTCGGTCATTAACGCGGTACTGGTTGGATTGATTTCCAACTGCATGAGTTTTTCGTTAATCCCTTGCAAAAAATCTCGCGACTCCGATAAAAATTGTTCTAGTAAACTGTTCATTACGCAACATCTCCGAGCAGTAATCGAGTGTAACTTAGTAATTCATTGGGCTTAATAGGTTTTGTTAAATATAAATTTGCACCAGCCGCATAACCTAATGCTTTATCGTGCGCTCCAGCTTCGGTAGACACCATAATGGCAGGTGTTTGACTAATATCTTCGCGACGACGAAATTCTTTTAAAAAACCATAACCGTCTAACTTAGGCATATTTACATCCACGATGTATAAATCGTAGGATTTCATCAATGCTTTTTCCAATGCTTCAATGCCGTTAATGGCTTCACTTACGCTATAACCAACAGCTTCTAAAATATTGCGATGATAAAGCCGAACAGTAGCCGCATCGTCAATAACAAGAATGTGTTTCATCATGCCTCCCAAGGCTTTTGGTAAACAATGGCTTCGGGAAATTTACGTACCCGAAATAGCGAAGAAATACGACTCATCGATTCCGAATGACCTAAACAAACAAAACCGCCTGTTTTCATCGCATCGAAAAACATTTCAGCCACTTGTCGCCTCGCAGCATCGTCAAAATAAATTAGTAAATTACGACAAAAAATAATATCCATATTGCGATAAGCGCGAACTTCAGACGGTTCCATAATATTGACACGACTAAATTCAACAGCTGCGCGTAATTCATCGCAAATTTGATAACCGTCGTCTTGATAATGAAAATATTTCGTTAAAAGTGTTTTAGGAATATGTTGCACCGAACGCGCAGAATAATGCCCGCGTTTTGCCTCTGTGAGAATTTCGGTATCAATATCTGACGACATAATTTCAACATCCCATTCTTCAATACCTGCCCAATGTTCTAATAAATAAATGGCTATCGAATATGGCTCTTCTCCTGATGAAGAAGGTACAGACCAAATACGAATCGGGGATTTATCGGTTTTTTTATGCGTAATTTCGTCAAGCAATGAATTTACCAAACATTTGAATTGATATTCTTCTCGAAAAAAGTAGGTTTCATTCACCGTCATGGTATTGACTAAATTTTGCAATTCATTGCCTGATGCTTCAAAACGCAACATGTTAAAATAACTGCGAAAATTTTCTAATTCTGTTGCAACAATGCGTTCGATTAAGCGTTTATCGACAAAATAACGTTTGGAATTATCAAAAATTATTCCGGTTTTACGATAAAAATATTCTTTGAATTTCAAAAAATCTTCGTCGCTAATCGTGATAGAGGATGACATTTTAATGGCGCTCCTCTTCAATACGCTTTAAAGCTAAATCGACCGAAAAACCGATATAAGGTTCACTGACAAAGCGTGTTTTTAATTGTTTGAGTGCGGGGATAGCGTGTTCTGTTCCCACTTCACTGAGTAAATCCAAAGCCGTTGCACAAACATTAACGTGTTCATCGTTTTCAATCACATTTATCAGCCATTGTTCAACATTTTGATGGCGCAATGACTCTAAAATATTCACCGCAAAAATACGCACATCCGAATCGTCATCATTGAGCAAATTGTGAATAATTGGTTCAACGCCGTCTGGTGTTTCTTTTAAAACTTCTATTGCCTTATTGCGGAGTGCCGCCTCTTCGCTACGCAAACAATCGACTAATGCTGAAATAGCA
>DALYHZ010000008.1:0-10699 GCA_031970635.1 Methylococcaceae bacterium
CAATGGCACGTTGACGAAAACGGATGGTTCAACACATCCAATTTCCTATTCGGCTTATCACGACCAACCACAATTTCGCGCCAGCGAATTTTATCAACGTTTGTTTAGTGACGATGCCAAAATTCCCGTGCGAACTGAGCTTACAATCGAAGAGTTACGCGGGTTTTTAGCGGAATCGTTACCGGCTTATATGATTCCATCGCATTTTATGGAATTGGAAAACTTACCGTTAAATGTATCTGGAAAAATCAATCTAAAAGCTTTGCCTGCGCCATTTGCTAACGAGCAAAATGAACAGGTTGCCGCGCCGAATACTGACATTGAAAAACAATTAGTTGAAATTTGGCAAGACGTTTTAGACCAAGCACCGATTGGTATTCATGATCATTACTTTCATCGTGGTGGGGATTCTATTCGCGCAATTCAAATTGTGGCGCGATTGCGTGACCGTAATTTAAAACTTGATGTGCGTGATATTTTTCAATATCCCACGATTTACGAATTAGCAACACAAGTGCATGAATTGGTTAAAACCATCGATCAAAATCCTGTTATCGGCGATGTCCCTTTAACGCCAATTCAACACTGGTTTTTTGCTCAAAAAAATCCTGCACCACATCATTTTAATCAAGCTGTCGTATTGAAATTTAATCAGCGTGTTGAGAAACATAATTTGCAAACTGTGTTTGCTACGTTACATTTTCATCACGATGCGTTGCGAACACAGTTTGAAATTGAACCGGTTTACGCGCAAAAAATCAGCGCACCGCATGAGTTTTCAGGTTTACAAGAAGTTGATTTACGTCAACACGTTGAAGCATCACAAGCCATGCGTCAACATGCAGATTTAGCGCAAGCGTCTATCGATTTAAAAAACAGTTCGTTATTTAATGCGGTTTTATATCACTTACCCGAATGCGATTATGTGCTTTTGTTTTGTCATCATTTGGTGATTGACGGTGTTTCGTGGCGAATTTTATTAGAAGATTTTAGTTCGGTTTATCAGCAAATTTTAACTCAACGACCTGTTACATTACCGGCAAAAACAGATTCATTTAAAAATCATGCAGAACAGTTGTTGAAATATGCTGAAAGTAATGACTTAAAGCAGCAATTGTCGTACTGGCAAACAGTAACTGAAAGCATTACCCCAAAACCGCAAATGAGTAGTGCAAGCGTTGCCGATATGGGTGAGTTTTCGTTGAATTTAAATGAAGCTGACACCCATTTATTACTCACTGATATTCATCGTGCATTTAATACTCGAATAGACGATGTTTTATTAGCGGCATTAGCGATGAGTTTTTATCAATGGCGAGGTGATTCGCAAACGCTGATAGAAATGGAAGGTCATGGACGTGATGAATTAGCTGATTTGAATACACAACGCACGGTCGGCTGGTTTACAACAGCGTATCCGAAACTATTGCATTACGACCCACAACAAAACTTAGCCAGTTTACTCAAAGAAACGAAGGAATCGTTGCGTAAAGTGCCAAACAAAGGTTTAGGTTATGGCGTGTTACGTTACTTAGGCAACCATGCAGAATTAGCAATCACACCAGAAATTGGCTTTAACTATTTAGGACAGATGAATGCGGAAGATAAAAATGAATTGTTCAGTATTGATTGGCAAGGTTTAGGACAAGCGGTAAGTTCGCAAATGCCAATTGCACATGAATTAGACATTTTAAGTTTAGTCGATAAAAAGAGCCTTTACGTTCACATTAGTTACAACAAACAACGTTTTTCGACAGATAACATTCATCAATTTGGTGAACTTTATTTGCAAAATTTGTCTCGTCTATGTGCGTTTTGCATGGAACAAGGTAGCAGTGAAATCACGCCGTCTGATTTAACCTATCAAGATATTAGCCTCGATGAACTTGATTCACTTTTCGCAGAATAATGTTAAATAAAGCCAATTTACAAGATATTTATCCCTTGTCGCCGATGCAACAAGGGATGTTGTTTCACGCTTTGCATCAGCCTACAAGTCAAGCGTATTTTGAACAAATGCACTATGAAATTGACGGCGTTTTGAATGTCGAGATTCTCAAACAAAGCTGGCAAATGCTACACAATCGACACGATGTATTACGCACGGTTTTTGTTCATAATAAATCGGAAAAACTGTTACAAATGGTGTTGAAGCATCGAGATGTTGATTTTGTATTTATGGATTTAAGTGCGTTAGATGTAAATCAACAAGCAAAACGAATTAGCGATTTTCGAGTTCAAGATAGGGAAAAAGGTTTCAATCTCACAAAAGACCGTTTGTCACGGATAGCCGTATTTAAAATGCAACCGAATCATTACGAAATGATTTGGAGTGTGCATCATATTATTTTGGATGCGTGGTGTTTTGGTATTATTTACAACGAGTTGATGAGTTGCTATCAAAGTTTATTGCACAATCAGCCGATTAGTTTGCCACCTGCCCCACCCTTTAGCCGTTATATAAAATGGTTAGATACTCAAGATAACGAAGCGGCGCGTACTTTTTGGGCGAATTATCTACAAGATTATACGGTTGCCGTGAGTTTATATGCCCAACAACCGCATACAGATAAGTATTCGTATGGACGGCAAAAATGGCGTTTATCGCAAACCGATTCTGATAATCTAAAAACAGCCGTTAGAAACGCAAAAGTTACTTTAAATACTGCTATTCAAGCGGCATGGGCGTTGATTTTAAGCACTCACAATAATTGTGATGACGTTGTTTTTGGCATGACTGTTTCAGGACGACCTGCTGATGTTGTGAATGTTGAAAATACCGTTGGATTATTTATTAACACCGTACCGTTGCGAATTCGTATTGACCATTCGCAAAATGTAGTGGAATTCTGGCAATCCGTTCAACATCAAGCCTTAGTTACAGAGCCACATCATTATTACGCGCTCCCAAATATCCAAACGGTTAGCGCGTTAAAGCAAAATTTATTAAATCATGTATTGGTCTTTGAAAACGTTCCTCAAGCAACAGAAGATGCAGAATTTAAAACAAACGGTTTTGTTATCAAACAAACCGATATGTTTGAACATCCGCATTATCCGTTCATGTTATCGATTACCCCTGATTCTGAAATTGAATTAACGTTGACTTACAATCAGGCTGTTTATAGCGATGAACAAATTAAACGGGTCGCCGAACAATTTTGCAATTTACTTCAAAAAATGGCACAGCAACCTACTGAAAACGTCGCGAAACTGTCTGTTTTACCAGATTCTCAGCGTACACAAATTTTAGATATTTTCAGTAACGTTTCTAATATTGAAAGTTGCCCGTTATTGTTAGATTTATTCGAAGAACAAATTTGTAAACAGAAAAAAATTGCGCTAAGTGACGAAACACAACAACTCAGTTATGAAGAATTAAACCATCGTGCAAACCGTTTCGCACATTATTTAATCACGAATTTTTCATTAAAAGCAGAAGATAAAGTTGCCGTTTTACTACCACGGAATGTTGATTTAGTTGTTGCATTATTAGGTATTTTAAAAACAGGTGCGGCGTATTTGCCTTTAGATACTGCTTACCCTAAAGCACGAATTGACTATATTTTAGAACATAGTCAAGCCGTGTTAATGGTCACAAATGATTTAAACGTTTCATATTCTGTGACCACTGTCGATGTTCAAGAGGCGGTTAAAACTTGCACCATCGAATCAAATCCTAACGTTCACATTTCACCTAACCAATTGGCTTATTTAATTTACACTTCGGGTTCAACAGGACAACCTAAAGGTGTGATGGTTGAACACGGTAATCTTGCCGCATTCTGTACAAATTTAGAAAAACGTTTTGATTTTCAAGAATCAGACAAATTACTTGCACTCACCACAGCCAGTTTTGATATTTCAATTTTAGAATTACTCGGCACATTAACGGTTGGGATGGAAGTTGTTATTGCAACGGATACGCAGTGTCAAAATCCAGCAACCATTATGACGTTAATTAAAAAATATGACATTACGGTGCTACAAGCCACGCCCTCACGTTTGCAATGGCTAATTAACGCCGGACAAATTACTGACCTTTCGTCATTACGCATTATTTTAGTCGGTGGTGAAGCCTTATCCGAAAGTTTAGCCACACAACTTAAAGCATTAACAACCACTCGAAGTATTAACGTTTATGGTCCAACAGAAGCGACGATTTGGTCAACATGTAAACCATTAGATAACGGTCAATTAACTATCGGTACGGCGTTAGCCGGCGAAGGTGTTTATATTCTGTCATCTAAACAGCAATTACAGCCAGTAGGCATTATTGGTGAAATTTTCATTGCAGGTGCAGGCGTGAGTCGTGGTTATTGGCAAGACATTGAGCGAACACATAAAACCTTTACCGACGATCCGTTTACAGAAGGTCAACGCATATATGCAACAGGCGATTTGGGGCGTTGGTTAGAAAATGGTGAAATCGAGTGTTTAGGTCGTAATGATGACCAAGTGAAAATTCGTGGTTTTCGTATTGAATTAGGTGAAATCGAAGGACAAATGATAAAACACTCAGACATTTTACAAGCCGCTGTTGTCAACAGTGGTAACGGTGAAAATGCCGTTTTAAGTGTCTTTGTCGTTTTAAACGACAAAAAAAACTACACCAATGAAACACTTTCGATTGAATTGCGTCAACATTTAATGCAATGCCTACCCGAATTTATGATTCCCAGTCGATTTGTTATCACTGAAAGTTTACCCTTAAATAATAACGGTAAGGTGGATCGTAAAGTGTTAGTTTCAATGTTAGGCGAGTTATCGATACCTCAAACCGCTTATCGTGAGCCAAGAAATGAAATTGAAAAACAAGTCGTCACGCTTTGGAAACAAGTGCTTAAACAAGAATCTATTAGTATCGATGACGATTTTTTCAATTTGGGTGGTAACAGCATTAACGCTATCCAGTTAGTAACACAATTAAATAAGTTATATGGCAAAGAAATTATGTTGAATGTGTTTTGGACGTATCCAAGCATTGCGGCATTAACAGATTTCTTAGCAAGTGATAAGCAAGCCTCTGTCATGATTCCGCTTAATACTCGCCCAAATACGCAAATCGTATTTTGTTTCCCACCGATTTCTGGTTTTGCAACAGTGTTTCGAGTTTTAGCAGACCATTTGCCCGTTGCTTGCTATAGCTTTGATATTGTCTCGGATGTGGATTTTGTCGCTTATGCCATCGCGGCAATTAAACAAATTCAACCACAGGGAACTTATACATTGCTAGGTTATTCGGCGGGCGGTAATTACGCTTATCAGGTCGCTTCTGCATTGCAAGCACAAGGCGAAACAGTTCAAGCATTGATATTAGTTGACAGCATTAGAATCACTACCAGTTCTGCTTTAGATACAAAAGAAAAAGAAGACATCATCGAATTGGCAATGAAAGAATCACAATTACCGGCGAGTTTAGATAAAACCGTCATTCAAAAAACGATGCACGCGTACTTGGATTTCATTTTACATCATCCCAATCAAAGTAATTTAACAACGGATATTTTTTGTTTGAACGCACAAGAAAAAGACCATTTATCGTTGCCAAATGACGCATTTAGCCGTGATTGGTCGACTGCAACAACTGGAAAAGTAACCGTTTATCAAGGCGAAGGAAATCATTTCCAAATTCTAGCCGAACCACACATATTAAATAATGCCAAAATCATACAAGGCATACTGGAAAAATTATGAAACTGTTAGATTTTTTTAACCTAGAAAGTGATGTCCCCAAAAAACAAATGATTTTTACGGCACTGGTTTCAGGTTTAGCAAATGGTTATTTGCTGATGCTGATTAACAAATCTGCCGAAGCAGTCAATAGAGGCGAAGAAATTCAAACACAAAATTTTTTATTATTTTTGTTGGATTTGATATTACTGATTTACACCAAACAATATGCGTTAAAACAAGCAACCTTTACGGTTGAAGATGCAATTAACCGTGTCAGAATTCGCGTTGCCGATAAATTGCGACATGTCGAACTGCCTTACATTGAAACCGCAGGTCATGCCAATATTTATTCGCGTATCACGCAAGACAGCAGTTTAATTTCAGAATCAGCCATTATTTTAATCAATGCCTGCCAGCAATTGATTGTGGTGGTCATCTGTTTACTTTATGTCGCGTGGCTATCTATTCCAGGGTTTATTTTAACAACTTGTGTATTAGGGTCATCTGTTTTGATGTATTTGTATAATTCAAACCGTGTGAGTACACAATTACATGACGTGTCGAATAAAGAATCTGAATTTTTCAATGGCATAAAAAGTATTTTGGTCGGTTTTAAAGAAATCAAAATAAATCGCAAAAAAAATGATGCGTTGTT
This sequence comes from Methylococcaceae bacterium, assembly GCA_031970635.1. GTDB lineage: Bacteria > Pseudomonadota > Gammaproteobacteria > Methylococcales > Methylomonadaceae > UBA10906. The sequence goes on from DALYHZ010000008.1 coordinate 6,332, forward strand.
TACACATATTGAAACAGTTTCTAAAGAAGCTAAAGACCTAAAAGTTGCAACAGGGTTGAATTTCATTATCGAACTCATGTTTGCACAAACATCATTTTATGTTTTATGCGCGAGTATCATTTTTATTTTACCGATTTTAAGTACCACAAATGTTGACCAAGTTGTCGGCATTACCATCGCGGTTTTGTTTTTATTTGGACCACTCAGTATGGTTGTGAGTGCATTTCCATTATTTGCACGAGCAAATGTTGCTGTAGAAAATATCTATTACTTAGAACATGAAATTGATTTAGCCAGCAAAGAAATTTCCCTAACAAAATCAAAAGCACCTGTTTTTGAAACTATGGAATTTGAACAGGTGACATTTAATTATCCACCTCAAAATGAAGGCATTTCGTTTAGTATTGGACCACTGAATTTAAAACTAAACCAAGGTGAAATTTTGTTTATCGTTGGTGGAAATGGAAGTGGTAAATCAACCTTATTGAAATTATTAACCGGCTTATATTACCCTACATCGGGTAACATTTATCTTAATAACAAACCATTATTAGCCAGCGATTACATTCATTGTCGCGAATTATATTCAACGATTTTTACAGATTTTCATTTATTTGAACGACTATATGGCATTGAAAATATAGATGAAAAACGTGTAGAAGTGTTGTTAAAAACAATGAAGTTAGAGAAAAAAACGACTTTTAAAAATGAACGTTTTTTGAATACGGATTTATCGACAGGACAAAAAAAACGTCTGGCCTATATTGCCTCTGTGTTAGAGGATAAACAAATTTATATTTTTGACGAATGGGCAGCAGATCAAGACCCAGAATTCAGGCAATATTTTTATGAAGTTTTGCTAAAAGATTTAAAAGCAAAAGGTAAAACGGTTATTGCTGTTAGCCATGATGATCGTTATTTTTCATCTGCAGATAGAGTGATAAAAATTGAATACGGTCAAATTCTAAACAGCTCTGTTTGATAAAACTTGACATTTGTGAGCGGGAGACTGACCGCTCACAACATAATAGTTTTTATGAACTCAAATAATTTTCAATATCTTCTTTAGAAAAACCAATCTTTTTTGCAACACGGTCCGCGTGACTAACACGAGAAATACCATCAATAATTTGATGCGTTGGCTGATCATTTAAAAATTCAACTTGTTTTGGGATGCCTAAATGCTGTTTAACTAAAATATCAACCAATTGATGATTATGTGTGATTAACAATGTGCTGTTTCCTTTTCGATAAAAACCATTAAGAATGTTCAAGGAAGATTCTAATTTTTCTTCAAAAGTCGTTCCTTCAGAAAGTTCATCCAAAATCACTAAACTTTTAGCACTGCACGCAAGAAAGATGTCTTTTGTGCGTTTGAGTTCAGCACCAAAACGCCCCTCTCCATCATTTAAACGGCTAATTTCAGGTGTTTGATAAAAAATTCTATCTGCAATACTAATCATGGCAACATGCGCTGGCACAACACTACCAATTTGAGCAAGCAATTGAATCTGAGCAACGGTTTTGCAAAATGCCGTTTTACCGCCACTATTCGGACCGGTAATTAACCACATTTTGTCATAATCAAGCGATAAATCATTTCCCACATACGTTGGATTTTCTTTTCCTAAAATAGGATTTACAGCGTGATTTAACACAATGCGATGATGCTCACTCTCAAGTAATGATGGCATAACGGTTGGGTGTGGGAAATTTTCTGCAAATTTAACTATCGATAATAATTCATCCAGTTTGCCAAGAGCTTCTAACATAGAACCTAACTCAGATGAATTCTTGAAAATTTCACGCAATGGCATAATGAAATTATCACGGTCAAAACCACCTACAATTGGATAATACAATAGCAATAAAGGCGAAACTAAAATGGCTTGAGCGACAAATGAAGGCAGAAAATACAATAACAATCCAAGGGTCAACACTAAGCCTGTAAAGAACAGCGGTTTAAACAATCTTGGGTAAAAAACAATTGCTGGTTTCCACCACGATTTGCGATGTTCTTTATATGTTTGTAAAGTCGTTTCGGTTAAAAAAACCGCCTTAGTCATGAAACCGTAAATACGACTACCTGTGAAGGCTTTGATATGCTCAAGTAATTCTCGTAAATAATCACTTTCGGGTTCTGCAATTGCGTCAAGAGATTCGACTACCTCTCTTACAAAACGAATAGCACGACGGTATTCACTATAACCATAGCCTTCAATTTCTAGTTCACTTTTTGCCGTACCAAACATGGGTAAAAATTGACCGAACAATAATTTGTATAATGAAAATTCCTCTTGAGCAGAATAAGAAACAATCGTTTGCAAGGTCGCTTTTAATTCAGAATTATCTTGTAATTCTTGCACTGCGCGTTGTTTTTGTTCGATGTCTTTTAATTGAGCAAGGGGGTGAACTAAGGATCGAAATAAAACAGATTGTCCAATTTGTGTTTCAGCATAATTAACCGTATTAAATAACGCATCAATTTCTAATGCAGAAAAACCACTTTCATCTATTACACCCTCTCCTATCGGAAGTGGTTTGGTAATTTTTATATTTGTTTCACCACGTTGTGACCACAGATTTAACAAAGTTGTTTTCATATTTGCAGTACCAACTGTTTTTCAATGTCTTTTGCAATCATTCTGGGTGAAATAATAGGTGCATAACGTTTTACAGGTATACCCGTTGAACCAATTAAAAATTTAGTAAAATTCCATTTAATTATTTGTGAGCCAAATACACCTTTGCAACTTGATTTCAAATAATCAAATAAGGGGTCTGCTCGCTTTCCATTAACCTCGATTTTGGCAAACATGGGAAAAGTCGCTCCGTAATTGGAGCGGCACGATTGTTCGATATACTGATTATCATCAGGTTCTTGATTTGCAAATTGATTACATGGGAAAACTAACACTTCAAAACCGTCATAACTGTATTTGTTATACAGTTCTTGCAATTGCCTGTACTGATGCGTAAAACCACAATAACTGGCGGAATTTACAATCAATAAAACTTTTCCCGCGTAATCACTCAAAGATTTTGGCTTACCATCTATGGTTTTTACTGTAAATCCGTAGATATTTTTTATCATAATCAATCCTCGAATTAAAAATGGCTTTAATTTTAAGTTCAAAGCAAAAATTCGCGAATCAATTAAAATTATCCGCGTACTAATCTTGCATATTTAGAAGTAAATTTAGTTCTCGCCTCTTGACCACCATAATATCCCACAATCATTTCAATACTAGATGTTTGTGCGAGTAAAGCCGATGCTGTCCAGAATGATTTTTTGGGCGCGGGTGCAAAAATCAATTCGTTTTCCCCCAAAAGACTACGATTATTGCTGACGATTTTTATATTTTCATTTTCAATGACCTCTAATTCTGCTTGCGTAGGTAATCGCCAATCTTGAAATCCGCCGAATTTTTGAGCATTAAATTCATCAATGCTTTTCATTACATCAACTAATGCCAATTCCATAGCATCTCCTAATGCTCTACGTTTTAGCCATTTTTGACCGATCAAATAACGGCACCATGTTAAACCAGACATGGAATCTAACGCCGTTCCATCTTCTCTTGCGATAAATTCAACGGTTTTTTTGGCTATTCGTTTTTTTAATTTTTCATCAATTAACATCAACTTATACTGTAAGAATATTCGCCGCTACAATGCCATGTCCACTAATAACACCCACCATACCAATTTTTTCAACACCTGTTGTCCAATTGCTATCAGAATTGTAATAGATTGCCCCCGTGTCACTAGCTATTGCGTAGTGTGGAATATAAGTTGCTCCCATTAGGTCTCCAATGTTAATGCCTAACGTCCCTAAATTTGCAGATGTATCAAATATAACAGCATGTGTAGGTGCTGTTATGGCAACTCGATTTGCTGTTGTGTGGCTATCTATTGCTGTCACGCCACCACCTGCTGTAGTAACCGAAATCGTGCCTGTAGATACACCTGCAACCCCTGAAGTAATCGTCACATCTGTCCCTGATACTGCCGCGACAGCATGACCTGCCCCACTGCCAAATGCCGTATTTAACGCTGCGGCTAAATTAGTTGCCAATGTGCTACTCACAGTATCTTCTGAAACTAAAGTGTAAGTAACAGAACCACCTGAAACACCTGTATCAGCACTCAAACCACTAATCGTAATGGTATTGCTAGAAGCGGCATTGCCACCTAAAGTAATGGTGTCTACTTGTGATACGGCTGAAGCTGTCGTCAACGCCACTTTTGCATCTAAAACAGCCACAGCTCCAGATGAAATGGGCGCAGACGCTGTTGTTAAAGCCGTCGAACCACCTAATGAAATAAAATCAACACTACCATTGAAATTCGTGACCGTAATTGCAT
>DALYHZ010000008.1:10721-15332 GCA_031970635.1 Methylococcaceae bacterium
ACTAAAAATAATCGTATCGGCGTTTGTATGTGTCGCTGGTAAGTTAATTATATCAAGTCCGCCACCACCATTGATTGTGGCTGTGACATCTTTGACTGTAATAATATCAGCATCCGTTCCACCATGAATGCTAGTTGTACCTGCACCACCTAAGATGGTTAATGAATCGACATCATTTGTTGCATCAATACTTGTAATACCTGCCGCTAAACTTGCATCAATTGTTGCAATACCAGCCGTTTCAGCGTGATTACCTATTGTTACGGTTCCTAAAGTGGTCACTGTAGAGGAAAAAGATAATGTGCCAATGCCTGTAAAATTAGAAAAATCCGTATCAATAATTGCGCCGGCAGTTGCACCTGTAATAGAAACTGTGTCGGGAACTGTACCAATACCGGCAACTTTGGCAACAGCGACAAGCGCGGTGTGGTCTGCAAATTGAAATAGGTCGCCACCAGCTGCACTTCCTGTGATGCTATCTGCACCGCCACCACCGTTTACCGTAACAACGGCCGCACCTGCAGTAATAATTTGCACACCTGTGCCGCCTGTCACACTTGTTGCTGTTTTACCTGTCGTAATCGTAACCATTTGATTCGTATAGCCACTCACATTCACAACGCCCGAGGTTTCAATACCTGAACCTGTTCCTGTTGCTGTGGGTGAAGAATTCACAATCGTTGCATAACCACTTGTATCCGTTATCCAAGATTTTAAGCCATCATCTAAGGAAAGTAATTGCGTTTGTGTGAATGATTCGAGTTGATTTGTCGTTAATCCAGCTAATTCTTTATCGTAAATAGCACTGACAGCGGTTGCCGATAGACTGGAAATCGCCGCATTCGTTAAACTTTTAAATGTAGTAGGTTTTAAATTACCAATAACATCACCACTTAATGCCGCTGTTTGCACTGACGTTAACGCCGCCATTTGTGTCGTGGAAGCCGTTATAAAAGGGGCTTGTTCGCCCGTTAAAGCGGCAATTTGCGCGGTTCCAAAATCTGTCATATTCAAATCTTTAATGGCAGCAGGTTGCAATGCAGAAACGGCACTCGAATTTAATGAACCTGCTTGTAATGCACTAAATTTAGCAATTTGCATTGGCGTTAATGCGGCGGCTTGATCAGCACCTAATTGACCGATTTGACTATTTGCCGCACTGACAACAGGCGCAACAGAAGCGGACGGGGAATTTAAGATTCCAGCTTGCCAAGTAGCTGCCGTAGCAGGTTTAACCGCCGCAATCTGTTCTGCGGATAATGCACTAAAAGCAGAAGAGATAACAAATGGCATTGCCGTACTTGTAATCGCGGCAAATGCGAGTGGTGTTAATGCAATAACATCCGCAGCCGATAAAGCGGCGGCTTGTGTTGCGGTAAATACTTTTAATTGTGTAGATGTTAGAGCCGCCGCTTGTTCTTCTGTAAGAGCGAAAATTTGATTAGACGCACTTGCAATTTGACCACCTGTTGACGTTAATCCCACAATACCTTTTTTTGTAATTGCTGAAATTGCCACAGGATCAAATGCCGCCAATGTTGACGTTGTTAAAGCCCCGATCTGCGATGAACTTAACGCACTTAATAAATCTGTTTGTACCGAAATGGGCAAACTAGCGATTGTATCTTCGCTTAAATTGGCAAGTTGTGTAGGTTTTAATGCGGCAAATTGTGTAGATGTAAATGCAGAAAATTGTCCAGCACCTGTTAAATACGTTAAATTTAAACCCACAATGTTTGCTTTCGTAAAACCACTAATTGCCTCAGAGGTTAATGCCCCGACTTCATCAGCTGTTAAACTGACCACTTGCGCTGAATTTAACGCGCTAATTTCCGTCGATGTAATTGCGGCAACTTGATCTATTGTTAAGCTAGCTAATGAGCCTGTGCTTCCTGCGGTGAGTGTTGAAAACGTTTTAGGCATTAATGCTGCAATAAATGAATTACTTAAAGATGCCACATTTGAAGAAAATAATGCTAATGATTTAAGCCCCATTGCCTGTGTAGCTGTTAGAGCCGCCGCTTGTTCGGCAGATAATCCTGCTAATTGAATAGAAGTCAATGCATTGATTTGTAAAGGTGTTAATTCTGAAACCTGAGCGGGTGTTAATGCCGAAAAATTATCAGCTGTCCAATTTTTTACATTGACCGCTGACAAAGTCGTGTCTGAAAGTGTGACGATTTGATCTGCGGTGACAACTGACCATTGTACTTTAGTTAATCCGGCAATTTGCGTACTGGTTAGTGCGCCAAACTGTGTTGCTGTTAAAGCGGCAATATCATCCGACGTTAATAATGCAATAGGTAAAACGGAAATGGCAGATTCTGAAAGATGGGATAATGCTGTCGGTTCAATATTTTTTAATTGACCAACAAGTGCCAAAACCGTTTCGCTGGTTAAAGTTGCAATTTGTTCGCCGGATAAAGCGGCGGCTTGAACTTTGGTAAGTGCGAACAAATCCGCTATGGTTAAATCGGCAAAATCCGTTGCGCTAATGGTCGTGATGTCAGTGGTTGATGTAATTTGAGGAGAAGATGTTGTAGTTGCCATTTTTATATCTCCAAGATAACAAAGAAAAATTAAATGCTTCGTTTAACAACTATCCTAATGTTGTACGACATTCAAATTATTCTCATATTGTCGACTATTTCAATTAAAGTTTTAACTTGTATTTTCATTAGGTTCCACAACGTACAACCATATCTGCCAACAACTCTCGTGTAGTAGTTGTCGTTTCAGAAATAACATGAACACGATAAACAGCGACTGGACATTCATGCGGTTTAATTGAACAACCGCTCACATTTGTACCTTCCCACGTTGTGTCTTGACATTGTGGATCGTAGCGTTGATAACAAACATCATTTGTTAAATCGCTGACATTATTACTTCGGGTTGTATTTGAACAAAGTACAGCAATCTGATCATCTGTCATTGCAGTACAATCAACGTTATTTGGACCACAAAATAATTTATGTGTCGTCGCGTCAATTGTTGGACAAGTCACAAAACCGCTGGTGGCAATTTCATCTGCTGTACAAGGGGAATTTGCACAATTAATTTCTTTTCCGGTGGGATCACTTCGTGGATAAACTTTTGTTTTGCCCGTCGTCTCATCGTATGTGCTACACAACCTAATATAACCGTCCAAAGACATACATTTTGACTCTATGATATAAGCATTTTGAAGCGGCGTATTCCCTTGCGTATCTTTAATTATGCCAGCAGGCATAATATCTTGTCTGTATGGGGTATTTGTTCTAAGTGGTGTGCATTGATGTTTTGGATTTGTAATAACCAGTTTTGAACTCGTGTCAAAATAAGTGTCGTCGTAATAGTTATTGTGCGCAGGATATGCACCAATTACATTTTTGGCTTGAGCCAATTTACTTTCAGCATTCGCGAATTCTTGTGCTTGCAAGCGAGCATTATTTGCCAAATTAAGTTGCTGTTTATTTTGTTGGATTGCACGCGTTCCCACCAACGTAAGTAATAAAAGCATGACCAAAACAAAGGCTAGTACTGCACCACATTGTGATTTGAAATCAGAACTCATTTTGCTTCCGAATTTAATGGTCAGGGGCGCGTAAATAAACCGTTTTTGAAAAAACCTTATAAAGTCGTTTATCTGGCACGGCGGGTTGCGCTACACCTTCGATAGAATAAATGACATGATTACGCGTTAAATTATCATCTGCACTACGCATTACAAGAAAAACTTTAAGTGCCACGACTTTTTTCCAGTTATCTGCATTCAGGTCCATATTCGCTTTATCTGCGTAATATAAACCGCCCGTCTCACGCACACCGTATCGAATAATGAGTTTATACACCTCTGAAATAAGTTTTTGCTGTTCTTCATCAGTAGGCGCTTGAATAGAAGCTGTTTTTACCGAGCAACGCAAAAAGGGAATGCCATTGTCGTCATTTTTCAAATAAATGTGCACTGTCAACATTTCTCCAACGAGGGCGTTTTTAAATACATCAGTATCCGTGCAAATAAAATTAGAGGGATCGCCATTCATACGTGGATCGCTAGAATTATTCATACTAATTCTATAGCGATATATAATTTCACTGTCTGTCCCTTTAATATACTCACCTGTATTGAAAGAAAGTGTTGTATCCGAAAAAGGAGTCGCTTCCGCTTGAAAACTAACACCATCACTGCCTGTAAAATTGCCATTTTCAGCAAAACCGGCTTGCAAAAAACCTTTTCCCAAAAGTTCTAACGCAATTGAGCCATCATCTGTCATATCACTTAGGTTTCGTTGCGTAGAAAAACTTTTTTGCGATTGAATAAAAAGTTGACCAATGCCCGCCATAAGTGAAAGTCCTAATACCATACTAATTAGGATTTCAATTAAACTGATGCCGCGTTGTTTTTTCATCATACCGTTATTTCTAAATAAAACGTCGCGTCACCAGATAAAACCCCCGTTTTCGCCACATTAGTGCGTTTCCATCGCGTAATCAAACAAAGTGATCTCGCACCATAAGTACCTTTACAACCCGCTTTCATTACATTACTGGATGTTTTAATTTCCACATTATTTCCCGTTATTGGAGCAGGCAAGGCTCTCGAAACACTGTCTTTCCAATACAAAAAAT
>DALYHZ010000008.1:15360-25012 GCA_031970635.1 Methylococcaceae bacterium
AATATTAGCAAGACTGTCACACCCCGTACCTTTATTTGCCGCTACAGTTGTCCAATCGAAATTCGGATTGTCAATAGTAATCATATTTGAACGAATTCTATCTTGCATTTCATAAGCTAATAACGTTGCTTGTTGATAGTTATACGCATCGGTATTGTCTTTTAATGCCATCAATTGCAGTGTTCCTAGTCCTAATAATCCAATAGCTAAAATCGCCATTGCAATCAGTACTTCAATCAATGTAAATCCTTGAGAAAAATAATTAGCAACTCGTGGCATACGTTCGACCTGAATTACTGGCGGTTTCAACACGAACACGCCCCGTTAAAGAAATGATGACGGTACGAAAATCTTGATTAGCTGTATTAGAACAAAAGGTAAGGTCACTATTAAGCGCAAGAGGAACTCGACCTGTTGGTTCGTAAGAAATACTACCGTTAAAGCTGGATTTTACCGTAATAGAAGAACTTAATGTGTCAAACGTTGTTAATAATGTGTCAGTTGCAGAATCATAAGTACCATTAGCATTGACATCAACAAAAACTTGCCATCCATTTTTCCAAGCGCCACTCAAAGGCTCAACAATAACAGTTATATGTTGTTTGATAGATTCTGAACGCGCAAGTTGCAACGCACTTACCATGGCATTACTTGTCGAAGTCAGCCTCGCTCCCAAGATAATAGCCTGGAAACTAGGTGCTGAAATACTCATTAAAATACCCATAATAACAACTGTAACCAGTAGTTCGACAAGTGTGAAACCGTTTTGCAATCTCATCGACGACCAAACATGATTATTTTTTGCGAACAACTTCTTTCCACATAAGTTGACCGCGAGAACCTACGCCCGTAATCGAACCACCTGACGAACATTGACTTGCACTTTGAGTAATAGTTGTTGCGATGACGGTTGTATTTAGCACCGTACCATACGTTGTAGGTGTTGTGCCGCTTTGAATTTCACCACTCACTAATGTGCCTGAGTCAACAACGGTTTTTCCTGTCACCGTTGTTGTTCGCGCGCCTGTGATTGTGGCATTGACAATGTTTCCTTGTGTTCGACGACCTTTCGTTAAAATGGTTGAAGCGTTAGTGACATCGGTATCATAAATCGCATTGGTGATATTTCCTCTAATCGGATTACCTTGCATATCCTGTCCTGCGGTAATTACCCCCGAAGTGACAATTGCTTTTTGAGCTGGCACAACATTTGGATCAACAGGCGTTTTTAGCGTTTTGCCACCTAAGACTGTAATCCAATTACCACCAGAATTATCCACTACCCCTGAAGCACTCACATAATCATTTGGTGTATCGATATACGCACCTTCAAGTGTCGCACCTGTAATGGTAACGTTTGTGGCAACGCCTTTGTTAACTGTAGCATTTGTTAAATCAACATTGCTGGACGCAGTTAAAGTGCCATATTTAACAAGTGGCGATGGTTGATTTGTCTGACAATCTGCCGTGTTATATAAACAGACTTTTCCACCTTGTGTTGTTGCATTGGCGATACGCGCACGTTTAATAGTGACACTTGCTTGACTTTTATTTTGCACACCGGTCACAACACATCCCGCGTCAACGGAAGGATTGCATTGACCATTCCCACTAATGCTATTTGAAATACAATAATGCACCCCATTAGGATCGGTATAGGTAACAGTTTCATCAGTAAGCGCAGCCGGCTGACCAGGAAGCGCACAAACTAATGTCCCATTTGCAATCGCCGCCAAAGTTGCCGCATCTGTTTTTGTACAATCGGTAGGATCGTTCTTGGGATCAGGCAGTGGTGGTGTGCATTCTGCCGAATCGCTAGGAAGAACAGGATTATGGCAAGGTGGTGCATTACATTTACCTAAATAATAATTTTCTCCCATTTTCGAACCATCAAATGCACTACGAGAAATAGATTGATCATGAGGCGTTTTACTCATATCACAAATATCAATATTATCCGTAATCGTTAACTCGCCACTGGTTTCATCAGGCGTTCCATTTCTTATGGCATCAACATCGTACGTTTTACCCGCAGGTAATGCGGTAGAAATGGGCAATGACCACGATGTACCTGAAATGAGAATTGTATTTTTAGTATAGGTTACGCCATTAACAGCAACAGTAAAGACTTCACTATTTCCTAAAGCTGTAGTCCCCAACGTTCCGGTTAAAGTGGGCGTCGTATTTGCCGTATTCAAAAAATCAACTGTGGGCGTTGGTGTGACGCAAGCGGTTCCGGTCGCATTGGCGACTTTTGGTGCTGTACACGCCATTGTCACGGTTAATTCGTTAGTTGTCGCATCCGTTAAACCTGTCTCGCCTGTTGCGATAACGTCATAAACACCTACAGGTAAAACTTGCGCTGTATATGACCACGTTGTACCACTAATTATTGCTGGACCACTTGTACCGCTGACGGTGATTGTAAGTGCTGTGCTTGAACCCACATCTCCTGAAAGTACAGCCGCAACTTTATCGGTCGTTGTCGTTGTATTTACGGTCGGGATAACCGGTGTTATACATGTGGTTTTTGTTGGATTTAACACTTGTGGCAAAACACATACCAAGTTAATGGTTAATTCTTTGGATGTAGTATCTTTTGACACAGAATTTCTAACGGCATCCACATCATAAATACCGGCTGGAATTGCATTTGTAGAAGGAATGGTTAACGTCCAATTCAAACCGCTCACAACTAATGGACTTGAAGCAGAATTTTTATCATACGTTTTACCATTTACTAATACCGTAAAAGTTTCCGTTGTCCCTAACGCAACCACGCCTACCGTTCCTGTGATCACCGGCGTATTGCTGCTTGTGGTTTGTGATACAACAGTTGGTACAGGATCAATACACGCATCACCTGTAGCATTAAATACTTGAGGCAAGGTGCATGTTGTCACCGTTAATTCATCTAACGTCGCATCGACTAAACTGCCATGCGAAGTATCACCTGTGGCAACAACATCATATTTTCCTACCGCTATTGTTGAGGGTGAGGTAAATGTCCATGTTGAACCGTTAATCGTTGCCGTCCCATTAACTTGCGGCGTACTTTTAATCGTGATTGTCAAAGATGTACTTGTCCCTACTGTACCGGTTAGAACAGGTGCGATTTTTTCGGTTGTTGTTTTTGTATTGACCGTGGGAATACTGCTGGTCGTGACCGTTAATTCATTTGTAGTCGCATCAACCAAACTGCCATGTGCGGCATCACCGGTTGCTATAACATCGTATGTTCCGGCAGGAATAGCCGATGTTGGCGTATATGTCCATGTTGAGCCGTTAATCGTTGCCGCTCCGCTAATGCCATTAACTGTAATGGTTAAAGAGGTACTCGCACCCACTGTACCAGTCAATGTTGGCGAAATTTTATCAGTCGTAGTAACCGTATTAACGGTTGGAATAACGCTGGCTGTTACGGTTAACTCCCCAGTTGTGGCATCTGTTAAATTACCGTGTGCCGCATCGCCTATCGCCACAACGTTATAAGTGCCAGCAGGTAAAACCATTGGTAAAAATGTCCATGTTGTCCCGATAATTGTTGCTGTACCAGAATCTTTAATTATTCCCGTAGAATCTTTAACTTGAATTGTGAGCGTGGTGCTTGTACCGACTGTTCCGGTTAATGGCACTGCAATTTTATCAGTCGTTGTTTTGGTATCCACCGTTGGAATAACACTTGCCGTCACGGTTAATTCATTTGTCGTCGCATCAACTAAGCCTGTTTCCCCCGTTGCAATAACGTTATAAGTTCCTGCTGGGATTGGGCTTGCTGGCGTGTATGTCCAATTATTACCACTAATGACCGCCGCACCACTTATGCCATTTACCGTAATCGTCAAAGATTTACTTGTACCGACTGTACCACTTAGTGCTGGCGGAATTTTATCAGTCGTTGTCGCTGTATTCACGGTTGGAACAATAGGAGACGCAACACCTGTACCGCAGTTGCTGTTAATCAAAGCCCATTTTTGAGCCACTGTTAAATTAGATGGAACATCAAATTGGTTTTCTATATGCGTTGTACCCGATATGCCAGAACCGGTCACTTCAAAAAGACAGTGATAATTTATGTTATTGTCTGTTTGAATATGACTTTTGAATACACCACCAGGACGCGTACAGCTTGCCCATTCTGTATCAATAATTCCCATACTTGAATAACTATTAGTCAGTATATCGTTTTGGCAAGGCGCATTCAGATAGTTTTCAGTTCCCCATTTTGCATTTAAAGCTACGATTTCCTTTACAGGTAAACCATTCCACATATCGATACATTGATTTGTTGTGGTATCAAGAACTTGATATTGAGTAGGCGTACAGACAGGTGTTACACACGCTGTTTTTGCTGCATTTAAAACTTGAGGTAAAGTACAAGTGAGTGTGTCATTAGGGCACGCGCCATTGACTGCTTCTTTATCAAATGGATGCGTTAAGTGACTTGTATCCGTCGAACTGAGTATAAGTTTCGCATAACTGACACCATCACCACTGTGACAAAGAATCGTATCTGTTGATGAAGGTGTGACACAAGCTGTTCCGGCAGCATTTAAAACTTGTGGTGATGTACAAAGTGGTGTGATAACTAACTCGTTAGTAGTTTGGTCAACTAATATGCCATTTCGTGTCGCAACAACGTCATAGGTTTGGACAGGTAGTGCAGTGGGAACATTTAATGTCCAATTCACACCGTTAATAACTAAATTGGCATTTGGAGCCGTATAAGTCACACCATTTAAAACAACAGAAAAAGTATCGCCCGTTGCTAATGGACTGCCCGATGGACTTGCTGTAGAGACAATGCCACCAATCGTTCCCGTTACACTAGGCTTTGTATTTGAAGTGGTGAGCATATTAACAGTAGGTGCAGTTGTTTCAACAGGCGGATTTCCTGTGTCGGTAAATTGATCTTGAACAAAAATTGCGCCGTAATAACGTATTGAAGTATTTGTACAAGAGGTAACGCCGCCACTTCCATTAGGAACTGTTCCGTCTGCATGCTGTCCATTTGTGAGCTTTAAACTGGTAATCGTATCAAATTTGGTTTGTACCCTACTTGGGTCAGTAATATATAACCCCGCATTTCCTTTACAATTTGAATTAGAAAAACGAGTTTTGCCACTAAGCCCTGCGGTAGCAATCATGTGTTGCACCGTGTTTGTTTTATAATCACTAGCGAATGCGTAAGATTGAAAACCACCAAACTCGTTATATTCAACACTTTCAACGTCTAATGTGTTGTTATAAACATTTTTCAATACCACGGGATACCCAGAAGTATCTTGAAATGAAATCGTGAAATCAACGTGAGCATCTAATGCGTGATTACTTGATGTAATTTGTGGCGCAAATATCGCACCTTCTGGAACAATAACGCCAAATTTAGTGAGATAATCATTATGATGACCGGATGTTATTGAATGTTCACGCCACGATTCATCAGGATCGGGTGATTTTGCAGGTGTAGGGTTTGGTGCTGGATCATCGAAAGTGTTTAATGTCGCATTAACAATAGCATCAACGCTTACAATAGCATCAACTTGAATACCATCAACTGTGATGACGTTCGTGTATTTATATTTTGCCCCCGCATAAGCCGCCCCCGCACCGTTTGACGCACATGTTTTACCACTTGGACAAGTCCCTGCTATCAAAGCAGGATTGCTAAAGTTTAGCATCGCCCCCTTCGTGTCATGCGCTGAAAAGGTAAATGCAGCCATTGCGTAATTCGGCAATAAAAAAGCGAATACAAGATTGAAAAATAAAAGTGAAAATTTTCTATTGGTATTCATTTGATTCCCCTTTTTTGCCAAATTTAAAGCAGATAAAACTCAATATCCTAATGAAACATACTGATATTGATTTGGCATTTAGCACGCCTTGTTATGATTAAGTCGAAAGTCTAGTTGAATGGTTAGGTTTTAGCAATGGCTTTACGAATAGTTTGCTTCTCAAATAACACGCCAATCGCGTCAATCCGTAACAATTTCATTTTAGCTAAAAGTTTTTTAGATATTGTAAAAGTTTTTGTGCAAATGGAAATCAGTCATCAGACCAATTTATAAACAAACTAAAGAATGGCTTTAATTTTTGAATTGAGTATTTTATGTCAGAAGCAAGTGAATCAACGGATTAAATTGGTAACGGTTGTTGCAGTAAATGCAGTGTTGAATAAGCCGCCTGTTAATTAACGAACATCAATGATATGCCCATCATCCATTTCTGCAATACGGTCAGCAAAACTGAAAATCCGTGCATCGTGCGAAACAATCACTAAAGCGCGGTCTTTATGCACTGCGACTTCTTTGAGTAAACTCATGACATTATGCCCACTGGCGTGGTCTAACGCGCTGGTGGGTTCATCACAAACAATCAACCGTGGACTGTGAACTAACGCGCGTGCAATAGCGACACGCTGTTGCTGACCGCCTGAAAGTTGAGCCGGAAATGATTTCCATCTATCTGCCAAACCAACACTTTCCAACACATCAATGGCTCTACGTTTGGCAACATCACGTTTCACGCCGTTAATAATCAGTGGCACAGACACATTTTCAGCCGCATTAAGCGACGGTAATAAATTAAATGCTTGGAACACAAAACCAATTTGTTGAGCGCGAAAGCGCAATTTTTCTTTGCTTTTCATGGTCAATAAATTTTCGCCAAACAATTCACACAAGCCTTCATCTTGATCCAAAATGCCTGCGATAACAGAAATCAGCGTCGTTTTACCACAGCCCGAAGGTCCTACGAGCATCATCAATTCGCCAAGTTTTATATCGAGATTGACAGCGTTTAACGCGGTGACTTTTTGTTCACCGGTGTCGTAGGTTTTGGTTAAATTTTCACAGCGGACGGCAATATTCATATCAACTTTTAAATACGATGGCAGGTTCTAAACGAATCACTTTGATGATGCTGATAAACGCGGCAAACATACAAATCACACTCACGCCCGTGCCGCTAAAAACCAAAAGTTGCCACGGAAATTTAAACGCCAAAATCGAATGTCGCATTGCAAAACCAAACAAGGCAGTTAGTCCAACTCCCATGCCGTAACCAATACTGCCGGCGACTAATGCTTGTAACAAAATCATTCGCAGCAGCACCCAATTACTCGCGCCCATCGCTTTTAATACGCCAAATTGACGAATATTATCTAAGGTAAAATTGTAAAACGTTTGCCCAGCAATTGCCGCCCCAACAATAAAACCTAATCCTACTGATACGCCAAAGTTAATCGGAATCCCCGTGTTTTTCATCAGATACCAAAACGTTAAATCCATAAATTCTTGGCGCGTATACGCTGCTAAACCTGTGTTAGCACGAATTCGTTGGGCTAATTCGTGTAAATCCTGACCTTGCTTTGATTTCACCAGCACAAACGACAATTGCTTACGTTCACGCGGCGCGTAACTTTTGGCGCGAGAATAGGTCGTATAAATGACCGGTTGTGATTGAAACGTGCGTGTGACTTTGGCAATTCCGACGACGATGGCGCGTTTGTCGTTAAGTTCTAACGTATCGCCGACTTGGAGAGGAATTTTTTTGCCGCCGGCAACGAGAGCGGGTTTGGCAAGTTTTTCTGTTGCGCCATCAATATCAACAATTACACCATCACTGCGACGTAAATCTTCTAATTTCCCTTCCAATAATATTGGCGGCGAACCAATCAACGTCGTGTCATCCAAGCCAATGACATTGCAATTTTGAAACGTTCCATCAGCTAATCGTGCTTTTAATGTGCCTTTATAAAGTGGCATTGCCCATTCCACACCGCTAATGCCTCGTACGCGATAAAGTTCTGTGTCTTGCAAGGGTTTAACATCATCGATGTATTGCACTTTGGTATCCATCACCCAAATATCGGGCAAACCTAAATCAGTAATGAAACTGTAAGAACGCGCGATAAAGCCCGTAAAAATTGCTGGTTGTTGCGTCATAATCAGCGAAGCAAACGTTAATCCCATCACAATGCCGATGTATTTGCCCGTGTCACCCATTAACATTTTTATTGCAATGTAATTCATAATTTCGTTCCTCTAAACGCCACTAAATAAATCTGCTAATGCCACAATTTTTTCACTTGCCGGTTTTACAGTATAAACGCCACTCAACGGGATTTCTGGTTGCATTCCACGCACGAACAAATAACACACGCCGCCAAAATGTTGCTCAATATCATAATCTTTCAAACGGTGTCGCAAATAGCGATGCAACACGACGCTATAAAGCCAATATTGCAACCCGTAATTGTGTTCACGCATCGCTTGTAACAATGTTTCAGGTTCATAATCGGGCAGGGCATTAGTTTTATAATCCATGACGTAATAACGATTTTCATAAACACAGATTAAATCGATAAATCCCGTCAAATAACCGTTTATGGTTTTACTGTCTAACGTTTGATAACTCGATTCATCCGCCAAAATGTGATTGATTTGCGCGGTGTTAATTTTTTGCGTTGCCAAATAAAACGGCATTTCTTTTAAACAATGTAACGCGGGTAAATTCATTAAACAAAAATCGGTATCGTTTTTTGATAATGGCGTTTGTACTACGCGTTGTAAAAGTTCATCTAAAATTTCAGGTCGCACCACTTTCAAACCATAACGCAAACAGGCTTTATCACGCACCGCTGAAATATCGGCGTTTTGCGCCAATTCTGAAAAAGGGTATTGCTCTAATAAATCATGCACCACATTACCGGTGTGTGCGCCACGCGGCAAATCTAACATTATCGGTGCGGCGATTTCGGACGGCTCTTGCGCTTTATCTTCGGGTAAATCAGGAATATTTTGACGACTTAACGCAGATAACGCGGTGTAACTGCTCATTTGCCACGGACTAAAACGCAAATCACGCTGGCGCGTTTGATGATGCAAAATTTCCGTTTTTATTTCGGGCGTGTAATGACCATCTGGTTTTTCACTTTCGAATAAACAAGCGAAATCAAAACAATCTGGTAGCGATTTCTTCAAATTTTCAAATGTGTTTTGCTGACTTGCGGCATCGGTATTTTCAAATTCAAATAAATGCGCCATGGCAGAATTATTCGCAGCTTTTTCGGTTCTTACATCTGCCCATGCTAAATAACACCGGTATTTTGCACGGGTTACTGCAACGTAAAACATGCGGCAATCCTCTGCACGTTGTTCTTCTAACGCTAATTCACGATGCTTTTCAAAATCCCTTGAACCTAAATCGACACTCATTTTGCCATCAATGTGACATTGGGCAATATCGTCTTGTTGTAAATAATTATTCAGCCACAACGACGGACAAAAAACGACTTCATATTCCAAGCCTTTTGAGCGGTGCATAGTGACAATATTGACGGCATCCTCGTCACTTTCGAGGCGTAATTGTTGGTTATCGCTACTGCTATTTTTTTTCTCTAACGCATTCGTGATGGCAATCCGCAACCAATCCAACGTTTTTTGGGGCGACAAATGTTCATCGAGTGCGGCTTGTTGCAACAATTCAAGCAAATGGCAAATATTGGTTAATTGCCGCTCGGCAAGCGGACTTTTTGCTAATTGATGTGTGACATTTTCAGCCACTAAAAAGGCGTGCATCATCGCCATTAAACCGGTTTTTTGCCATTGTTCGTGATACGTTAAAAACTTGTTTAACCACGCATCTAATG
>DALYHZ010000009.1:0-4273 GCA_031970635.1 Methylococcaceae bacterium
ATGCGGATTTAAAACCGCTATTACATTTATGGTCATTAGGGATTGAAGAACAATTTTATTTAGTTTTTCCATTACTTTTGATTTTGACTGCGCGTTTTAAATGGAATGTATTTTTGCTCATTACCCTAAGTTTGCTAAGTTCCTTTGCATTAAATGTCTTTTTAATTGAACAAATGCCTTCTGGTGTTTTTTTCTATCCACATACTCGCGTTTGGGAATTACTCATCGGTAGTTTGGTTGCAATCGTTAATCTCTCTCAACGCGAACGTTTCGATGCACTTTTAACTCAAATACATGTGTCATTAAACGCTTTGTCATGGTTTAGTTTAATGCTCATCATTTGTGCATGGATTGGCTTGGACTCAACAAAAATTACTTTTCCAAATGGCTGGGCGTTATTTCCAACGCTTGGCGCAGCGGGTTTGATTTTAGCGGGTGAAAACACATGGTTTAACCGAAACATTCTGGCAAGTAAAACCGCTGTATGGTTTGGTGTAATCAGTTATCCGCTTTATTTATGGCACTGGCCACTATTATCGTTAATGCGAATTATCGAAATGGATACGCCCAAAGGTTATATGCGAATTCTTGCGTTAATTTTAAGCGTTTTACTTGCTTGGCTAACTTATCGTTTTATTGAAAAACCGCTGCGGTTTGGAAAAATTAAAGGCATAACAGTTGGTTTGTTTTTTAGTTTGTTATTTGTGGGTTTAATGGGCTTTAAAATTCAAGAAGCCGTTGGCTATCCGAACAGATTTGCTTTCGTGCAAAATTGGAATGAAGGCGAATTAGGACATAACGAATGGTATAAAAAGTGGTCGCCACAAAAAGAATGTTTAGCTAAATGGGGACAGAAACTGAATTTTTGCACCGCAAAAGAGAATGAAAAGTTACCGACTGTTATGCTTATCGGTGATAGTCACGCCAACCATTTATATCCCGCTTTGTTGCAAATAAAAGCCTTTCAAGACGATAACATTTTAAATTTGGCAAAAAATGGATGTCCGCCTTTTTTCGATATTCCCATAAAAGATTGTCGAATAGCTATGAATGAAATACTCAATCACGTTATGACCACTTCATCAGTTCACACGGTTGTTTTGAATAACAGAGAAATACTCAATTTAAAAAGTTTCGATAATGTAAAACGAGGGTACAAATGGCGTCATCTTTTTTCAAAAGATGTGACAGCAGAGGATAACACAAAAACTTTTCAAAACGCCATGCGAGTGACGTTTCAAACATTATTGAATGCAAATAAACGGGTAATTTATGTTACGGATGTGCCAGAACTGGGATTTAATCCTGAAACCTGTTCTTTGCGTCCTTGGAAAATCAGCAATGACATGGCAAAAACGCCATGTGCTACGCATCGCGACGAAATTGAAAATCATACGATATATCATGAATTAATCGAACCTGTTTTAGCACAATTTCCACAAGTGATTATTTGGAACACAGCGGAGGCATTTTGTGATGACACTTATTGTTGGGCGATAAAAGATAAAAAAATGCTTTATCGTGACAGCAACCATTTGAATGAAACAGGGGCTGTTTATTTGGGGAATTATTTAAATGAAAAATATCCGGTGACTAATAACCCTAAACCATAAGTAATTACCGCGCTAATAATCTCTTTTAATAAGTTAATCACAGTCCAAGATGATGACGAAATAAAATGATTTAATGTTATCGCCATCATGCTGCTGGCTAAAAATACTTGAACTAAAAAGACGAACCAATTGCGTGATGGCAAATAAATTTCATTTTTTCGCAAAAATAAAAGCAACAATCCCGCGTTGACCATTGCTGATAATGCCGTTGCGAAAGCAATGCCGCCGTGAGCTAATGGAACGATAAATAATAAATTAAAAACGATATTTACGACCAACGAATACCACGCATAACGCACGGCAATGTCATGTGTTTGGCGCGTTGAAAAAGCAGGCATTAACACTTTAATAGCTAAGAAACCAACTAATCCTAGCGCATAACCGATTAAACTTTGCGCGGCGGCTCGCACGTCATGCGAACTAAATTCAGCGGATTGAAAAAGCACACTTAAAATGGGTTCAGCCAATAAAACTAAACCAACAGTTGCCGGTATGCCTAATAAAATTACCCAACGAAAACCCCAGTCTAACGTTTCTGAAAATTTTTCTGTATTTTGCATCGCGTGACTTTGCGCTAATTGTGGCAACATGACCGTTGTTAATGCCGCGCCTAAAACGCCAACCGGAAATTCCAGTAATCGGTCTGCGTAATAAAGCCATGAAACACTTCCCGTCGTTAAAAATGACGCGATAAACGTATTGATGAGTAAATTTATTTGCGTTGCAGACGTTGCAAAAAGTGTCGGCAATAAATTTTTCATAACACGTTTGACTATTACATCCTGAAAATCAATTTGAAAACGTGGTAATAAATTTAAACGATATAAAGCAGGAAGTTGAAATGCAAACTGTGCCATGCCGCCGAGTAAGACACCTACTGCCAAGGCAAAAATCGACTGTGAAAAATACGGCGATAACCAAAATGTCGCGCCAATCATCGACAAATTAAGTAACGCTGGCGTAAAAGCGGGAATGGCAAATTGCGTGTGAGCATTCAAAATACTGCCCATAAACGCCACTAACGTTACAAAAAAACCGTAAGGCAACATGATTTGTAATAAGCGTGTCGCTAAAACGTGCTGCTCGCTTTGCCAATCAAAACCTGCTGCACACAGCCAAATCAAAAATGGCGCGACAATCATGCCGCACACTGTTAACAACACAAGTAATAACGCTAAATGCCCAGCAATTTTGTTAACAATTGATTGAAGATTTTGATTTTTGTGTTCACTCAAAAGCGGCACAAAGGCTTGAGCAAATGCGCCTTCGGCAAACAATCGCCGCAAAAAATTTGGAAAACGAAATGCTACAAAAAAAGCATCCGTTTCCGCATTCACGCCAAAGTAACGCGCAATGAGCATATCGCGCCCAAAGCCCAGTAAACGGGAAAAGAGGGTTAAACTGCTGACTAGTAAGGTTGATTTTGAAAGCGTTTTACTCAAAAGATACTCCGCCTGCGAGTGTTCATATCGTGGTTAAATGATTGACAATCATAGCATTTACTAACATAATTTGCCCCTTTCGAACATTCTAAACCACTTATTTAATTTATTTCCTAAGAGACATCATGGCTAATTCACCACAAGCAAAAAAACGTGCAAGACAAGCAGAAGACAACCGTAAACGTAATGCTAGCCAACGCAGCAACTTGCGCACTTTTGTAAAAAAAGTATTAGTTGCAATTAAAGCCGGCGACAAAACACAAGCCGTTGCAGCGTATAAAGTTGCAGAATCTGTTTTAGATTCAGCGGTCACAAAAGGCATCATTCATAAAAATAAAGCCGCTCGCGGTAAAAGCCGTTTGAACTTAAAAGTTAAAAATTTAGTTTTAGCTTCTTAAGCTTCAAACCTGTAGAGACGTTGCCAAGCAGCGTCTCCAGACAACGAAATCGTTTCTTTTAAGCCGCTTGCGGCTTTTTCTTTTTATAGCCCACGGAAAAAACTATGAACGACATTGACTGGAATGAATACGCTTTAGAAACGCAAGCCATCCGTGCAGGTCATCATCGCACGCACGAAGATGAACACAGTATGCCAATTTTTGCGACATCCAGTTATGTGTTCAAAAGCGCACAAGACGCGGCGTTACGTTTCACAGGTCAGCAAACAGGAAACATTTATTCACGTTTTACTAATCCAACGGTTGCCGCGTTTCAGGATCGTTTAGCGTTAATGGAAAAAGGTGAACGTTGTTTAGCCTTTTCGTCAGGCATGGCGGCAATTATGGCAGTGGGCATGGGTTTACTCAAAGCCGGTGATCATGTTGTGTGTTCGCGCGGTGTGTTTGGTAATACCGTTTTGATGTTCCAAAATTATTTTGGCAAATTTGGTATCGAAACCGATTTTGTCGATTTAACCGACGTGAATGCGTGGGCAGCGGCAATTAAACCAAATACACGCTTATTATTTTTAGAAACGCCGTCGAATCCGTTAATTGAAATTGCCGATATTCGCGCGTTAGCCGATGTTGCTCATGCACACGGTGCGTTACTGGTTGTCGATAATTGTTTTTGTACGCCAGCGTTGCAAAAACCACTCACATTAGGCGCAGATATTGTTGTGCATTCGGCAACAAAATATATCGATGGACAAGGTCGTTGTGTCGGTGGCGCGGTTGTCGCAAGTGAAGAAATTATTGAAAAATATATTTATCCGTATTT
>DALYHZ010000009.1:4283-24453 GCA_031970635.1 Methylococcaceae bacterium
ACGCACCGGCGGCGCGACCATGAGTGCATTTAATGCGTGGGTATTTTTAGGTGGGTTAGAAACGCTTGCTGTGCGAATGAAAGCGCATTGTGATAATGCCACGGCGTTGGCGCATTGGCTGGTTGAACAGCCAAATATTTCAAAAGTAAATTACCCCGCCCTCACTTCGCACGCTCAACACGAACTTGCTAAAACACAACAAAGTCATTTTGGTGGCGTGGTGAGTTTTGAAGTGGTCGGCGGTAAAGATGCGGCATGGCAATTGATTGATTCAACACAAATGTTATCGATTACGGCGAATTTGGGGGATGTCAAAACCACTATTACGCATCCTGCCACCACAACGCATGGACGTTTAACGCCAGAAGCCCGCGCCAAAGCTGGTATTAACGATAATTTAGTACGGATTTCAGTTGGTTTAGAAGCCATTGACGATATTAAAGCGGATTTAGCGCGAGGACTTAATCGTTAAGCAACGGGTCTAATTTTCCCGATTTATTCAACGCATTCAAATCATCAAAACCGCCGACATGAAAATCGCCAATGTAAATTTGCGGCACAGTTCGGCGTTTTGTTTTTTGCATCATTTCCTCACGCAAGCCTTCTTTTTCATCAACATTAAGTTCTGTGTAAGTCGCATTTTTGCTATCCAGTAAACGTTTTGCCATAACGCAGTAACCACAACGATGAGCGGTATAAATTAAAATTTTTTTCATGCTGTATTTTTCCAAGTTTCAACGAAATGGCAGCAAATTTAACATACAATCAACGCCATTTTAATAAATCTTGAGGAAAATCTATGTTCACAGTCGGCATGATAGGCTTAGGCGCAATGGGTCAAGGCATGGCAAGAAATTTAGCGAATGCTGGATTTTTAACCGCTATTTACAATCGCACCACAAAAAAAGCGCAAATACTTGGGCAAGAATTAGGCGTTCACGTTGCGTTGTCACCCGAAGAACTCGCAGGGCAAGTGAACGTTATTTGTTTATGTGTTTCACGCGATGAAGATGTATTGGAAGTCGTCCACGCACTGACCAAAACGATTCAACCCAACAGCGTTGTTATTGATATGTCTACCATTAGCAGTCATACCGCCAAACAAGCTGCGGCAATTTTAGCGTGTCACAATGTAGACTTTCTCGATGCGCCTGTTTCTGGTGGCGTAGAAGGTGCGAAAAATGGAACATTGGCAATGATGGTCGGTGGCAGTGAATCGGTGTTAGAAAAAGTACGTCCAATTTTAGAATCGATGGCAACACGCATTGTGCATATTGGTGAAACAGGAAGCGGTCAAGCCACAAAAGCAGTTAATCAAATTATGGGCGCAGGCATCAATCAAGCTGTCACTGAAGCCTTAGCCTTTGCCAAAGCGCAAAATCTACCCATGGAAAAAATCATTGATGTAATTTCAGGTGGTGCGTCAGGCAATTGGTTTTTACAGCATCGCGGTTTAAGTATGACTAAAGGAGATTATCCAGCCGGTTTTAAAGTCGCGTTGCACCATAAAGATTTAGCGATTTGTGAGCAAATGGGCGAAAACGCAAATATCGCCTTGCCGCTGACAACGCAAACCCGTTTAGATTATGAACAGTTAATGGCGGACGGTTTTGGTGATTGTGATATTTCTGCGCTGTATCATTTGAAAGTGAAATAAGTATGACACGCGTACGCGCTTGCCTTTTAACCATTAGCAAAATGAATTAAACTTAACAGATAAAATCTACTGTTAAAAAGTTGGATTTTTAATCGTCAAACACAACAATAACAAGCAATCAGTCGCGTGCTGATTTCATAAGAATCGCTTCAATGCCCATTAGGAACATTTAAATCACATGAACAAAGTTAAAATTAACGTCGCTTTAATTAGATTGTTTCAATTTGTCGTTTTTGTTTTATTCACTTTTATGGTGATGGCTTATACATTTGCGATGATACTCCTCCCCTTAGACGCTGTCGTGATGTTGATTAAATTCTTATCACTTTTCGGTCTTGGCGGCATTATCGGTGCAGTTATCGCCGTTCCAGCTGTTGGTTATTTAGGCTTGATGGTCTATAAAACACCTGCGTTGTGCCAATTGATTGTCGAAATCGGTATGGATTTAGTCAACACTGGTAAAGCGCGTATCGAAGCCTTCAACAAAATTGCTGAAACTGTTAAAGCCTAAGCAATAACTTTTTTACAAAACCGCCCCGAATGCAAATGACGGGCGGTTTTTTTATAGCTACATATTGGATTATTTTTTATGAATACACACCCTACGCTTTTGAAAAACTTAGAGAGCATTCTTGTCGTCGTTGATATGCAAGGCAAATTGTCTGCGGTGATGACTGAAAATGATGCTCAAGCCATGCACGAAAATACAATTAGTTTGCTTGAAGCCGCTAAAAATTTAGCTATTCCCGTTCTTGTGACTGAACAATATCCACAAGGTTTAGGTCATACCGATCAAAAAGTAAGCGAAGCCTTACCCGATACCGCGCAAATTTTTGAAAAAACGTCTTTTTCATGTTGCGGCGCGAGTGGTTTTATTCCCGCGTTGAATTTGAGTACACGCAAACAAGTTATTCTCGTCGGACAAGAAGCGCACGTTTGTGTTTTACAAACAGCGTTAGATTTAATCGCGCTTGGCTATCAAGTGCATGTAGTTGAAGATGCGATTTGCTCACGAAAAGCCGAACATAAATTTTATGCCTTGCAACGTCTGCAAACGCAAAACATCGTTATTACTAATTATGAATCCGTATTATTTGAATGGTTGCGCGATGCAAATCATCCTGATTTCAAAACCATTTCTAATTTATTACGTTGAGATTTCACGATGAGTGTGAATGATTTTTTGACACAAATTAAGGCAAATACGCCTGTAAATTTTACCGACACTATGACGGTGATTTCCGAAAATTACACTTATCAACCAACAGCTTTTCGTAATGGCTCGCTTGAAAATGCTGCCGGACAAAACGAAGGCTCCTGTAAAATCTTTGCGTTTGCACGTTTGCATGAACTAAGCGAAGCGCAAACTTTGCAACTTTTCGGTGATTATTATCGTATCGATGTTTTAGATCATCCTGACGCGACAGACCATCAAAATATTCGCCAATTTATGCAACATGGCTGGGAAGGCATTTCCTTTGAAAATGAAGCGTTGCAGGTTTTGAACGCCTGATTTTATGTTAACAAAAGTTAATGCAGGGCAACCTTTTTCCACAGGTGTGTTTAAAATTGTTGAACAAACTGCTACTTCTCGTTCTTACGGTTCAGGTGTTTTACTTGCTGGTGGTCAGTATGTGTTAACTGCCGCGCATTTATTTTTGAGCAACCCAACGTTGAATAATATTTACGTTCTTGACGCTACAGGAAAACTAATAAGTGCGGTTGCCGAGCTTTATATTCATCCCAGTTGGACTAATGACCCGACCAGTTACAATCACGATTTAGCCATTATCAAATTAGCTCAACCACTCGCGGCGAGTGCCGGCTATGAAATTTACCGTGAAAAAATGGAAATCGGGCAAATATTTACGCGAGTGGGTTATGTTGGTAATGATTTGGTTGCCGGTAAAAATACTTATGATGCCCTTACCGATAATATTAACGCCTTGTTTAACACACATATCGAGGTAGGTTCACAACTGCTTTATGACTACGATGACGGGACACCGCAACATGATGCAATTGGACAATTATTAAATTTACCGAATTTAGGTTTAGGCAGTGACGAAACCATGTCACAAGGTGGTTTATCCGGAGGTCCTACGTTTATTGATGGAAAAATCGCAGGACTAGGTAGTTTTATTTTTCGTTCCGATTTGTCGGATACAAATGCGATTATTGATTCGTCATTTGGTGAATTAGGCTCAGATATGCGCCTTTCAGCACATGCCGATTGGATTGACTATGTTACACAAGGAAATCCTGTTTACAACATACCAACCTCGCCTTCTGAAGTGATGACAACTATTCCAGAGCCTAATTACGGTTCGGTAGTAAATTATTTTTTTGCAAATTTTTCTGAACCATTAACACACGATATTTCATTCAATTTTCGCACAATAAATGGTACGGCAATTGCTGGAGAAGATTATGTTGCGACACAAGGTCAAATCAGTTTGCATTCCGGACAAAGCCACGTTGCAATTCCTGTCACAATACTCGGTGATAAAATGCCTGAGGGAAATGAAACGGTGATTTTAGAAATTAGCCAACCTGTTGGTTTCGACTTTCCAAATAATGCCCTTGTTTTAACAGCAACACACACCATTATCGACAATGATTGGTTAGTTTCATAAACGGTGACTTTTATAGAAAGTGCTTATGAAATATGCCATAATAATAAAATTTGAAAGTAAATTCTAACTTCGTACACATGAAAACAATCAACAAGTCAGATTTAGAAGAAGCACTAAAATTATGTAAAGGCGCATTTATTTCTGCGGCAGGTTTTAGTTTAGTGATTAACATTTTGCAACTCGTGCCAACAATTTACATGTTGCAACTCTACGATCGCGTTGTACCAACCGGAAACCATTCGACTTTACTGATGTTGACGTTGATTATGATGGTGTTATTTATCACCATGGGTACGCTGGAATGGGTGCGTTCGCAAATTTTAGTGCGTGTGAGTACCCGTTTGGAAACATTACTAAACGAACGATTATTCAAAGTTGCCTACAAACAATCTCTTTATTCTGGCGGACAACGCGCATCCTCACAACCACTCGATGATTTAACTGCTTTACGTCAATTTATGACAGGAAACGGTTTATTTGCTTTTTTCGATGCACCGTGGTTACCCATTTATATCGCGTTAATGTTCGTCTTCCATTCGATGTATGGTTGGATGGCAGTCGGCACTGCGATTTTATTGATTATCGTCGCTATCGTTCAAGAAAAAGCAACCAGTAAAATGCTCGGGGAAGCCAATAATTTAGCCATGGCAGGTCGCGGATTGGTAAACAAAAATTTACGCAATGCCGAAGTGATTGAATCCATGGGAATGTTAAGTAACATTCAAAAACGTTGGTTAAAAGGCACCAATCAAGTTTTAGTATTACAAGCAACCGCCAGTTCGCGAGCGGGTTTAATTAGCGCGGTATCAAAACTTATCCGTTTATCATCGCAATCATTAATTCTTGCCGTAGGTGCTTATTTAGTAATTGAAAACGAAATTACCTCAGGTTTGATGATTGGTGGCTCCGTATTATTAGGACGTGCATTAGCACCTATCGATATTGTTATTGGCTCATGGAAAGGCTTTATCAGTGCGCGAGGACAATATTCACGTTTGAATGACATGTTACGCCAAATTCCTGCCGATCCGGAGCGTATGACATTACCGGTCCCCGAAGGCAGTTTCCAATTTGAAGCAGCGGTTGTCGTACCACCAGGTGCAAAGTCAGCGGTTCTGAAAGGAATTACCTTAAACATTGCCAAAGGGGATGTTGTGGGTGTAATTGGACCAAGTGGCGCAGGAAAATCAACTTTCGCAAGAGCATTGCTTGGCATCTGGCCAACTGCAAATGGCAAAATTCGTTTGGATGGTGCAGACGTATTTACGTGGAATCGTGATGAGTTAGGACCACATATTGGCTATTTACCGCAAGATATTGAATTGTTTGAAGGCACAATTAGCGAAAACATTGCCCGCTTTGGCAATATTGACCCTGAAAAAGTGGTACTTGCCGCGAAAATGGCAG
The DNA here is from genome assembly GCA_031970635.1 of Methylococcaceae bacterium. GTDB lineage: Bacteria > Pseudomonadota > Gammaproteobacteria > Methylococcales > Methylomonadaceae > UBA10906. Next base: position 9,984 of record DALYHZ010000009.1, read on the forward strand.
ATGTACACGATTTGATTTTGCATCTACCAGAAGGTTATGACACTGTAATTGGTGCCACCGGTGGTAATTTATCAGGTGGTCAACGTCAACGTGTTGGTTTAGCACGAGCGTTATATGGTGAACCTCGCATCGTTGTGTTAGATGAGCCGAATTCAAATTTGGATGAACTTGGTGAAACCGCATTAGGGAATGCCATTCAACGTTTAAAACAAAAACAGACAACAGTCATCGTTATCACACACAGAAACAACGTGTTAGCAAATGTGGATAAGTTACTCATTTTAAATGATGGTTTAGTGTCTGTTTATGGTCCAAAAGATCAGGTAATCGCCCATTTGCAACAACAGCAAGCACAAGCTCAAGCGGCACAATCTGCTGCGCTTGCCAACTAAAAAGCGGCATAAATATTATGAAAGAAAAAAACCAAGCAGCTCAACTTAATTCCAAATTGCATGACGTATCGCTTGTTACTAACGACGCGCCAATTCGTGCCATTGGCATGGCAGTTTTAATTAGCACGATAGGTGTTTTAGGCACATGGAGTTATTTTGCTCCGATTGATGGTGCTGCTAGCGCACCCGGCTTTGTCACCGTAAAATCACACAGTAAAACGGTGCAACATTTAGACGGTGGTATCGTAAAAGAATTGATTGCCAAAGATGGCGATATTGTCAATGAAGGCGATGTACTCTTGATTTTAGATGGCACGGATATCAAAGCACAATTGGAAATTTTGCGCGGTCAACAAATCACTCTTGCCGCACAAGTTGCACGTTTAAGTGCAGAACGTGATCGGTTAGGACAAGTCGTTTACCCTAAAGAAGTTCAAAATTTAAATGATTCTCGCGTTGTCGAAGCACGGCAAAGTGAAAATCAAATCTTCACCGCACGAAAAATTGCACATGAAGGCGAAGTATCCGTTTTAAATCAACGTATTAATCAGTTAAATTCGCGTATTCAAGGTTTGCAAGGTCAACGAACCAGCAAACAAGAACTTAAATCTTCTTATACCGACGAAGTGAAAGATTTACGCGAATTGGTTGCTGACGGTTTTGCCGACAAACAGCGTTTGCGTGATATTGAACGTAATTTAGCTGCTGTAACAGGTGAAATTGCATCTTTAACTTCAGAAATTGCTAGCAGCGAAATGCAAATTGGTGAAACACGTTTGCAAATTATGCAAGTTGAAAAACAATTCCAAGAAGAAGTAGCTGATAAACTTAGCGAAGTTCAAGCACAACTTTACGATGTTAATCAACGGGTAACAGCAACAAATGACAGAGTCAATCGTATTCAAATCAAAGCCCCTTCCGCTGGACGCGTAATGGGAATGTCAGTGCATAATATTGGTAGCGTAATTACGCCTGGAAGACCTATTCTTGACATTGTGCCACAAGGTGAAGAATTGATTGTTGAAGCACGGGTTTCGCCCATGGATATTGATCGCGTTCATGTCGGTTTATTGGCGGAAGTACGTTTTAGTGCCTTCAAACAAGCGATAACGCCAAAAACAGAAGGTAAGTTAATTGGCTTATCAGCAGATAGAATTACTGATGAACGCACAGGACAGCCTTATTACAGTGCAAAAATTGAATTAACACCAGAGAGTTACACAAAATTAGGTAACTTAGAATTATTGCCCGGTATGCCAGCAGACGTGTTGATTAACACCGGTGAACGCACGTTATTTGAATATTTAATGCAACCGATCACAAATGCCTTTGCGCGTGCCTTTATTGAAGACTAATCTATGAAAATGAATAAATTAAAACGTTTAGTCGCCTGCATGATTTTGGCTCAAGCACCAAATGCTTATTCTGAAGATTTGCTGACCATTTACCAACAAGCATTAGAAGCTGATCCTGAATCAAAAGCGGCATCTATAAATGTCGAAATTAGTAAAGAGCAAACGCAAGAAGCACTTGGTCAAATGTTGCCTCAAATCAGCGGTAGTGCGAACTGGTCTAAAAATATCCAAGATACGGCAGCAACAGCTGGTAGAAAAGAAACGACCAGTAAATATGATGGTACGCGTTATTATGTGTCTCTTAATCAAACGTTATTTGATTTTGCTAAATTTTGGAATTGGCGGCGTGCTAACACTATCGAAGAGCAATACAGTGCTGAAAATATCGGCGCACAACACGCTTTGATGCACAACGTTATCGATAAATATTTTGGTGTACTGGAAGCCGAAGACCAGTTATTTTTCTATCAAACCGAAAAAAAGGCTATGGAAAAACGATTGGAACAAACGCAACATCAATTTAGCAAACAATTGGTCAAAATTACCGATGTATACGCTGTTGAGGCGCGATTAGATCAGTTGAGAGCTTCTGAAATTGAAGCGGAAACTATTGTTGTCACAGCTAGAGAAAGTTTGAAAGAGCTAACCAACACACCTTTTAGTGATTTATATAAACTAAAAGAAGAGGTTGATTACAAACCCTTAGAAGGACAATTAGACCAATGGGTAGAAGTGGCTAAAAGTGAAAACCCCACTTTAGCCGCACAGCTAAAAGCAATCGAAGCTGCTCATGATGGTGTGACAATGCAAAAATCGAAGTTTTTGCCCGAAGTGGATTTGCAACTGAATTATTACGACACAAACACAGGTTATCAAAGTTCAAATTTAGGCACTCAGTATGCAACACAAGTAGGGGCAATTAACGTTTCTGTACCGTTATTTGATGGTGGTGTGAGCATTCATCAACTGTTTGAATCTGAACATAAATTAGAACTGGCAAAAAATCAAAATGAAGCAAAAGTTCGCGCTCTAATTAAAGAAACGAGCGATTCATTTTTAAGTTCTAATGCCAGTGTGCGCCGTATTGCCGCGTCACGCAAAGCCTTAGCATCAGCAATAAAATCGCGTGAAGCTACAGAAAGTGGATTTAAGCGAGGTGTCGAAACAATAACTGACATCTTAAATGCTCAACAAGAAGAATTCAAAGCAAAACGCGAACTATCACAAGCAAAGTATGCTTATATTAAACATCGGGCGCGATTCATGCGTTCAGTTGGAATGATTACGGAGCAAAATATCGAGGAAGTGAATAACTGGTTACAACCAAAATCATTATCTTCTATCGGTACGACTGAAAAAAAGGAAGAAAAAATGAAAACTGCCATTTAAATGGCAGCATAAGCACGCATTACTTTTTGACCTTGCGAGACGGCTTGAAATTGTTTTAGCAGTTCGGTTTTTTTAAATTGAACTGCATTGATAAATAGCTTATCCATAGCTTGAACAGATTCCATAACACTTCCGATGGTGCGTTGATCCTCTTCAGATAAAGGCGCGTTTAAAAGTTCTTCTAAACGCGTCTGACGTCGAATTAAAATCTCAGACAACCCTTCCCAATCATTGGATTCAATTGCTTTTGAGATTAACAACGAAAAGGAATTTAACTCTTCTAATAACATAAGAACATCCTGTTTTAACGATGTTCTTCGGGAATTGCATCCCATGCGTCTTTTACAGAACGCATCAACTCACTAACCTCATCTAAAATTTCGATACTGTTTTCAGCACTCGCCTGAAATAATTTAGCGTTAATGTATTCGTACAAACGACTTAAATTTTCAGCAATTGATCCACCTCGTTCTAGATCAATACCATCAATCAAACCACCTATAATCGAAATAGCACGAGAAATATGTGTGCTTTTATCATCAAAACTACCGCGTGTAATAGCACCCTTTGCGGCATTCACTTGCATTAGAAACCCCCCCATTAACATTTGAATTAACGCATGAGGTGTAGATTCTTCAACAATGCTTTCCGTATGCACTGCCGCATACTGATTTGCATATCGTCTGTTATTCATTACTGCTGCCATAACTTTACTCTTAAATTTAAGTTGTTTTAATAATTAGGCCGATGTTTTGGAAGCGAATGTTTGGGTCAAGAAAGTACCCGTATTTTTAAACTGCGCTACAGCCGAATCCATTGCCGTAAATTGTGCTTGTAAACTTTTTTGCGTCGCAGCCAGCCGTGCATTAATAGCTGTTGTTTGCGTTGTCAAATCAGTAAGAGTTTTATTTAAAGTATCTTGTTCTGCACTAAGCGCACCTTTTATATCTAAATATTGTGTAAGCTTAGTATCCAACTGAGTTGCTATCCCATTTGTTGATGCAAATACATTTCCCACCGACGTGAGATTTGCAGACAATGCCGTATTTAATTTTGCACTATCTAACGACATCACGCCTACTTTATCAAACGTAATTCCCAATTGATTTAACGAATTGTAATCGCCCGTTGCAGAACTAACGGTAGAATTCATTATTTGTTTAATTTGAGAAACAATATTTTGCACAACAGAATCACCAAGTAATGGACCATTATTTTTGTCTCCAGGTCCAACATAATTGGTTAATTTTTTCAATGACTCATTTAATGTGTTATAAGCACTAACAAAACCCGAAATTGGTTGGGCAATAGCGGCTTGATCAACTTTTGCATTGACATCTGCTGTACCTGCTGCTATCAAGTTTAATGTTACACCAGGTATTGCATCGGTAATCGAATTTGAACTACGTGTGACAACTTGCCCACCATCATTAGCATTTGTTGCTAACGTGTTGTCGTATGTTGCCGTTGTCATTGTAGATGTAAAATTATCCGGTGTTGTCGTATCAAGATTAAAGCGTGAGTCCCCTGCACTCGCATCCACGGTAAAACCATTACTAACTCCACTAGCCAGTGCCGTTAACACAAGTTGTGATGTTGTGGTGCCTGGTGTTGTTGTTAAAACAGGATTGCCAGAGGCATCAACCGTTCCTGTATCTACTGTGGTTGAAGGTGTTGTGTTATTGACAATACTTGCTAAAACTAATTTATTTTCAGGTGAATAGTTAATTGCATCTCGCAAGCCTTCCAATGTATCGTTGCCTTTCGTTGTAACTGTTGTCGTAGGAATAGCATTACCATTCGCATCAACAAGAATAGGAGCACCGTTTGCGTCAACGGCAAGAGGTGAACCATCAGCATTAACAGTTGTTGTAGTATCAGCTGATATCACAACTGAGAATTTGGCAATACCTGTGCTGTCTTTAAAGGTTAACGTTCCAGGGGTTACCTTATCTGTAGCAGAAAACGTAGCCGCTGCAACAGATTTTTGAGCATTAACAGGTGATGCATCTAATGTGAAACGCGTATCCCCTGCAGATGCGTCAATTGAAAATTTATTATCAGTTCCTGGTTGTTTAGCAGTGAAAACTAGTTTGGAAACAGAAGTCCCTGGTGTTGTTTTAGAATCAACATTAATCACACTTGCCGTAATGCTGTTATTCCCTGGCGCGTTATTGATTGCGTCCATTGCAGCAAAAAGCTTATCGTTGGTGCCTTGTATGATATTAACTGCAAATTTCTCAACACCTGCGGCATCTTTGAAACTAATAATACCAGGAGCAACTACATCACTTGTAGAAAACTCAGCGTTAGCAACAGCTCGTTGAGGAGTTGCACCAACAGCTTGTGGATCTATTATCACATTCGCGTCACTTGCAGCAGTCGTACTAAAATTAGACGGTGTATTCACTGGATCTAACGTAAGTCTGTTATCGCCCATTGAACCATCAACTGTAAACGAATTGGCAAGACCTGGCGTTTTTGCACTTAATACGAGTTTAGAAACAGTTGTGCCTGGTGATGTTTTGGAATCTACATTGATCACACTGGCAATAACACTATTATTTCCTTTTGCACTGTTAATTGCATCACGTACAGCTGACAAAGAGTCATTCGAACCCGCAGTAACTGTAACAGAAAATTTAGGGACGCCTGTATTATCGTTGAAAATAAGTATACCCGGATTAACAACATCCGTGCTTTTAAATTCTGTGGTAGACACTGACTTTTGAGGTTGCGCCAATGAATTTACCTTGACCGTATGTGCAGATGCTGTTGATCCAGGCACAACAGTCGCTTTTAATATTTTTTCATCACTTGATGTAATCTGCTGTGCTTGAAATGCTGTACTTTGGTTTAGCATTCTAACGGCATTCTGAAAAGCCGACAAGGCACCTTTTAAAGTGCCTAGCCCACTGAGTTTGGTTTGCGAGATAGTCGTTTTTGCAGCAATTGCATCAAGCTGAGGCTTACCTTCAGCAGCGGTAAGCTGACTTACGGTATTCGTAATGTCAATGCCGCTACCGACACCTAGTGTAGTTGTTATACCCGCCATTTCTCGTCTCCGCTCTCAAAAATAAACTACGCTTTAGCTTGGTAAAGTTTACCGCTATTTGTTTCCTGCTCTTTCATTGCCCGAATAAAATCGAGCATTTCCACAGTTGGAATTTGGCGTACAACTTCACCTGTTTTACTGTCTACAACTTTTACTACAACTTGCTTTGTAGCTTCATCCACTTGAAACTGTAAATTTTTATTTGAAGCCTGAAGTATCGTATTACCAGCAACAGCAGCCGCTTTTACAGTTTCTGCATTCAACTGCTGCTCACTTTCTTTTTTCAAACCGCTGACTTGTATTGTAGGAAGCGAACTTACAGCTGAGGTGGTGACAGCAACCGCTTGATTAGAGTCGCCCAACTGATTTTTTAATATTGGACTAGCAGCAGGCGTTATATTTGATATTTCGCTCATGACACCCTCGTTTTTTCATTCGTATGAAACCTTCACTGAAATTCTTCACACGGATCTGATTAGGAACTTTTTAAACTCATCCATAAAAGATCGGTGATAAATCACCGACCTCATATGGTTCAAGTATAAAACCTTATCTCAACAAAGTCATTACGCTTTGACCAGACTGATTAGCCTGAGCCAACATTGCAGTACCGGCTTGTGTCAAGATTTGTCCTTTGCTCAAGTTTGCTGTTTCAGCAGCAAAATCAGCATCCATAATGCGTGATTTAGCAGCAGACTGGTTTTCAATACCGTTTTGCAAGTTAGAAATTGTTGTTGTAAAACGGTTTTGAGTCGAACCTAAGTTAGAGCGTTCTGTATCGATTGCAGCAATTGCCGCGTCGATGTAATTAATTGCTGACAACGCATAGTCTGTTGCAACATTATCAGTTTTTGTTTGTTGCGCCGTTACCAACTTGCTATTGTTAATGAAAGACGCTTTGTTTGTTTCATTTGCAGTTGTCGTTGCCAAAGGATCATTAACATAAGATGCCCCAGCAATAGCTTTCGCAATTTGTAAACCAGCTAATGCTTTTTGAGCTTCTCTGTCAGCCAAGAATGTACCAGGTGTTGCTCTGTTAATTGCATCGTTAAGGATATTGCTGGTTGAAAGTTTTAAAGTGTTAGTTGTCGCATCTACTGCTGTTGCTGTTGCTGCAGTGGTAATTGTGTCACCAGTTAAGGTATTCATTGTCACAGCATAAACATTATCAGCACTTGCTTTAACATCCGCAGCAGCTGCTGTTGCCAATTGAGTTGCGGTTGTTAATAATGAAGCCGCTTGCGCTGAATCTGTTGAAGTTGAAGTTGATATCGTAGTATTCGTTGCATCAACGGCTGCTTGCGCTGAAATATTAGAAGCGTCCGCCGCTGTCACCGCATCAACAAATGCTTGAGAAACCAAATCTTTTCCTGGCGTTGTGCTAGCCAATGGCGCATTAGCCAATGTAGTTGTTTTTGTGGTTGCAGATGATGCCATAATCGCATCAGCAGCAGCTTTATTTGCAGCAGCAGCAGCTTTAGCTAATGCTAAATCAGTAGGTGAAGCAGCAGCAGCTTTAGCGGCAACAACCGCTTTATTTGCAAGTGCAGCTGCCGCATTTGCAGCTGATAAGTTTGTGTCTTTGCTAGCGGTTAAAGCATTAGTAGTCACACTCGCCGCCAATGTTGAATCTAATGGCTGATCGTTAGGACTTAAAGTCGCTTTTGTAACAGGTGATAACAATGATGACATGTTTGATACAGAAACGTTAATTTGACTGTTTGTATCAGTTGTTGCTCCTACTTGGATGCTTAAACCGCCAGCTAAATCACCATTTAAGATTTGTTTACCATTAAATTGTGTATTTTTAATAATACGACCTAATTCATCATTTAACGCCGCAAACTCTGTGTTCATTTTAGCACGGTCAGTTGCAGACACACCCGCGTTGCTTGACGCTTGAACTGATAAGTCACGCATACGTTGCAATGTATCGGTTAATGAACCTAACGCGCCCTCAGCAGTTTGAGTTAATGAAATACCGTCGTTTGCATTTCTTACTGCAACAGTCATACCACGAATTTGAGAATTCATTCTGTCTGCAATAGCCAAGCCTGCCGCATCGTCTTTCGCATTGTTAACACGAACGCCTGAAGATAAACGTTGCATTGAGGTTGAAAGACCGGTTGATGAATTGTTTAGGTTTTTTTGACCGTTGATTGAGCCAAGGTTAGTGTTGATTACGAGTGACATGATATTATCTCCAAAAGCCTTTTGAGCGGAATTGCTCAAAAGTGATTTAAATTAAAACAACCAAGAAAAGTTTTATATCGTAAAAAAGTTTGTAAATTCGAAACTCGCGTTGGTTATCGGCTCATTTTTTCGTTACTTTAATTTTTTCTTTATGAATTTTTTTAAAATACTAAAAATGAGTCTGTGCATCTATCTCAACAATGTCATGACAGATTGACCTGATTGGTTCGCCTGAGCAAGCATGGCTGTGCCAGCTTGCGTTAAGATTTGCCCTTTACTTAAGTTAGCCGTCTCAGCAGCAAAATCAGCATCCATAATGCGCGATTTTGCAGCCGATTGATTTTCAATACCATTCTGTAAATTTGAAATGGTGGTCGTGAATCGATTTTGGGTCGAACCTAAATTGGAACGTTCTGTGTCAATGGTAGCAATCGCACTATCAATTGCATTTATTGCTGCTAAGGCATAATCCGTAGTAACAGAGTCAACTTTCGATGAAGTTTCCTGAACCAGTTTGTTATTGTTGATGAATGATTTTTTAGCAACGTCATTAGCTGTTTGAGTTGCATTAGGATTATTCACATACGATGCCCCAGCAACTGCTTTTGCAATATCTACAGCGGCTCTAGCTTTTTGAGCCACTCTATCTGCTTTAAACGAACCTTTTTCTGCAATGCTAACAGCTGAATTTAAAATACTTGTGGCACCTGTAACACTTGAATCGGGAACGGCTAAACTATCACCTGTAATCGAATTCATTGTACTTTCATAGAGATTTCGTCCCATAAATTCAACATCTACGGCGGCGGCTGTGGCAAGTTGTGTTGCCGTTGTCAGTAACGCACTAGCTTGTGAGGCATCTGTTGATGTTGCCGATTGTATCGTTGTATCCGTCGTAGAAATTGCCCCCGCTGCCGCAACATTCGTGCTATTTGCGGCTGTAACTGCGGCAACAAAAGCATCCGTGACTAAACTGTTTGCCTTATTTGCATTTGTTGTAGTCAAAATGTTAGTAGACGATGCAGAAATAGCATCTGCGGCAGCTTTATTTGCAGCTGAAGCCGCTTTTGCTAAAGCCAAATCCGTAGGTGAAGCGGCAGCCAGCTTTGCAGCAACTACAGCTACATTAGCTAATTTTGCAGCATCGTTTGCGGCTTTAAGTTGTGGTTCTGCGACTATGGTTATTGACGCATTTGACACAGTTGCCGCAAAAAATGTGGCATCAACCGACTCATTTTTAGGATTTAAAGTTGCATTAGTGACCGGTTTTAATAACGAAGACATGTTTGGAATGGTCACTGTAATCTGACTATTTGTATCGGTATTTGCACCCACTTGAATACCTAAGCCCGCTGCCAAATCGCCATTTAGAATTTTTCTACCATTGAATTCGCTATTTTGCACAACACGCAATAATTCGTCGTTTAAGGCTTTAAATTCCGTTTGCATCTTTTCGCGATCTGTCTCAGAAACTCCCGCACTACTTGACGATTGCACCGCTAAATCACGCATTCGTTGTAGTGTATCGGTAAGTGAACTGAGCGAACCTTCTGCTGTTTGTGTTAATGAGATACCGTCGTTTGCATTTCTTACTGCGATATTCATACCGCGAATTTGCGAATTCATACGATCTGCAATTGCTAAACCCGCCGCATCATCTTTTGCATTATTGATACGCAACCCTGAAGACAAGCGTTGCATTGAGGTGGTCAATGTCGTAGAAGAATTACTTAAATTCTTCTGTCCATTAATCGAGCCTAAATTTGTATTGATTACGAGTGCCATGTCAGCCTCCAAAATAAATTAAATAAATACGCTGTATTTTTTTCTAGACAAATTAAAAATTCATTTATCCCCAGCGGTTTATTTATCGCATCACATGGCATTTTCTAAAATAAAAAAAGGACGGGGCTATAAAATCCGTCCTTTTCCATTGGAGTTTTTAGATTTTCAATATGAATGTTGCATAACCTTAAAGTTCACACACCATTTCACATTTAAATCAATGGCAATGACATATCGAGCCTATCTCAACAATGTCATAACTGTTTGACCGGATTGGTTTGCCTGCGCGAGCATGGCTGTTCCGGCTTGTTGTAAAATTTGCGACCGACTTAACGCCGCTGTTTCTTGAGCAAAATCCGAATCCATGATGCGAGATTTCGCTGCTGATTGGTTTTCGATCCCATTTTGCAAATTAGAAATCGTAGTGGTAAAACGATTTTGTGTTGACCCCAAGTTAGAACGTTCGGTATCGATACTTGCAATAGCTTTATCAATTGCGTTGATTGATGACAACGCATAATCCGTCCCGACTTTATCAACTGCCATTGAAGAATTAACGACTAATTTACTGTTGTTAATGAACGAAAGTTTGGCTGTATCATTAGCCGTTTGCGTTTGAGTTGGATCATTCACATAAGATGCGGCAGCGATAGCTTTCGCGACGGCTAATGTAGCTAATGCTTTTTGCGCATTTCTGTCTGCTCCAAACGTCCCTTGGGCATAGCCAGCAACTGCAGTGTTCAACGCGTTTGTTGATGTACCTGTTGAATCAATGACGTTTAAATTATCACCTGTTAGCGTATTCATTGTAGAAGCTAAGGCATTTTGACCAGCAGAGCTTATATCTGCATTAGCGGCGGCGGCTAATTGATTTGCCGTAGTCAATAAAGAAGCGGCTTGCGAAGCGTCTGTTGCATTAGCAGTTTGTATTGAAGTATCAGTGTTAGTAATGGCCGTTGCGGCGGCGACATTCGAACTATTTGCGGCGGTCACGGCATTTAAAAATGCGTCAGAAACCAAGAAATTCGCTTTATTTGCAGAACTGGTATTTAAGATATTTGTTGATGATGCAGAAATCGCATTGGCGGCGGCAACGTTTGCAAGAGAGGCGGCTTTTGCTAATGCAAGATCGTTAGGTGATGCTGCTGCTAATTTTGCAGCAACAACGGCTGCATTAGCCAATTTTCCTGCATCATTTGCTGCTTTTAATTGTGCATCATTTGCCGCAGCTGCTGCACTGTTTGTTACTGTTGAAGAAAATGTTGAATCAACTGGTGATCCGTTTGGATATAAAGTTGTTTGGGTAACGGGTGATAGCAATGTTCCCATATTAGAAATGGCAACACTGATTTGACTGTTTGTATCAGTCGAAGCGCCAACTTGAATGCTCAAACCACCTGCTAAATCACCATTAAGAATTTTTTTACCATTAAATTCACTATTTCCTACAACACGCAATAATTCATCGTTTAAGGCTTGGTATTCTGTTTGCATTTTTGCACGATCAGAAGCCGAAACGCCCGCGTTGCTAGAAGACTGCACCGCTAAATCACGCATACGTTGCAATGTATCGGTTAATGAACCTAACGCACCCTCTGCTGTTTGTGTTAATGAAATGCCATCATTTGCATTTCGTGTCGCAACGGTCATGCCGCGAATCTGAGAATTCATACGGTCTGCAATTGCTAAACCTGCCGCATCGTCCTTTGCATTATTTACGCGCAAACCAGAAGATAAGCGTTGCATAGCTGTCGCTTGTGCAGTCGCTGAACCGCTTAAATTACGTTGTCCGTTAATTGAACCTAAGTTTGTATTGATTACGAGTGCCATGTTGCCTCCAAAAATTTTTTAAAAAGTAAGTACCTCTAAATAAAACAGGCGCGCGAGCGTCTCAATGCTGTCAAAATGTGCCAAAATGGTCTTACCGATTGCAACGTGGTAGTCCGAATAGCTGGGATTATCATTTCTAAGCAAAATAATTCTGATATGACACATAAAGTCGTTGTGGTAAATCAGTTGCAATGCAAAATGCACAAACAAAGCCAAGTATAAAAATAAATAAATATAACAATGTGTTATAAATATAAAATGTAACAAATGCCAATCAATTGACGCTTAGACATGACTAAAAATTGAATTTTTCATCCAAAAACTTTTTCTTGAATCTATGTTTGTTTTACACAGCTCGAACAAAACCGAAAATTTAGTGACGCAACTAAGTGTTGTGATTGAAACCTTGCCGCTGAGTTCACCTCTGAGCAAAGAAGTGTTTTTAATTCAAAGCCAAGGCATGGAACGTTGGTTGTCGCAGCAATTAGCGCAACAATTTCAGGTGTGGGCGAATTACGAGTTTTTATTTCCGGCGAAATTCTTTAGCTCTGTCGCACAACGTTTAGACAGTCGTCTAACGGATGCGGCATTTGACCGCCATAAAATGGTATGGCGCATTGAAAGTGTTTTACGCGAATTAACGAACGAAGATTTTTTGCCATTGCAACATTATTTGTCCGGCGAAAATCCTGAGTTAAAACGTTATCAACTCGCGCAAGAATTGGCGCAACTTTTTGACCAATATCAAATGATGCGCCCTGATTTACTCGCCGCTTGGCAAGAAAATAATTTGCTCTACGACACACCGGCAGAGCGTTGGCAAAAAGCCTTGTGGCGCAACATTACCGCGCAAATTGGCATCCAACACCGTGGTGCGTTGTGGCAAAAAGTGATTGATAAATTATTGAAAGCAGACGACGACTTTTACGCTAACAAATTGCCTGAACGTATCATTGTTTTTGGCATTAACACGATGCCGCCATTATTTCTGGCGTTTTTGCACGGAATGTCAAAACATTGTCAGTTGCATTTATTTTTGCTCAATCCGTCGCAAGATTATTGGGCTGACATTCCCAGCAAACGCACGCGCTTAAAACAAACGCCCGAAGAACAATACGATTCACATCCATTGCTTTCATCGTTAGGACAACAAGGACGTGAATTTCAAGCCTTATTACTCGAACAAAATTTAGACATTGCGTTAGATTTGGATACGTTTGAACGCGCTGAAGGCGTGACAAATTTGCAGCATTTGCAAAATGATTTACTGAGCAATGCGGTCGTTTCGCTTTCGTTAATAGCGGATGATTCGATTCAAATTCATGCTTGTCATTCTCGAATGCGTGAAGTTGAAGTATTAAAAAATAAGCTCATTCATGCACTTGAACATGATGAAAATTTAGAATTGCGCGACATTGTGGTGATGGCTCCTGATATTCAAGATTATGAGCCGTTTATTTCGGCGGTTTTCGATAACATTCACCACACAATTGCAGACAGAAGTTTACGTTTGAGCAATCACGCGCTGGATATTTTTATTCGTTTTTTGCATTTGTCGCAAAGTCGTTTTGGCTGGCAAAGCGTGTTGGATTTGCTCATGCAACCGATAGTTCATACGCATTTTGATTTGTCGGAAACCGATTTGGCGTTAATTCGCCATTGGGTTTCAGACACACAAGTGCGTTGGGGAAAATCGGGCGAACACAAAGCCGAATTAGACTTACCAAATTTAGATGAAAATACTTGGCAAGCCATGTTAAATCGTTTACTTATGGGGGATGCCATCGGTAATGACGATGATTTTGTGCAAGATATTTTGCCTTATCCGCATATTGAAGGCTCAAGCGCGTTAGCGTTGGGTGGTTTGCATGATTTTTTAAAATTACTTTTCGATGCCAGCACCGCGTTTAAAACCGCTAAATCGCTAAATGCGTGGCGACTGTGTCTTTACGATTACGCTGAAACGTTATTGAGCAATGCCGAAGGTTTGGAACGCCAACAAGTCAACGAATTGCTCGACGAATTACCTGACCAATTAAATCATCTAGCCGATGCAACTGTCGCGCTGCAAGTCATCATTAGCTGGTTAGAAAGTCGCGTTGAAGAACGTAAATCAGCTAACGGTTTTTTGCGTGGACAATTGACGTTCTGTTCGATGTTACCGATGCGTTCAATTCCGTTCAAAATTATCGCGTTGCTTGGTATGAATGATGGCGAATTTCCAAAAATAGACCGTCCGCCAACGTTTGATTTAATTGCCCAACATTTCCGCAAAGGCGACCGTTCACGTCGAAATGATGACCGGTATCAGTTCTTAGAAATTTTATTATCTACGCGCCAACAATTAATTTTGACTTATCTTGGACAATCGTTAAATCATAATGAAAAAATCCCGCCATCGGTGATTATTAGCGAATTACTCGATGTGCTACGCGAATCGTATTCGCTCGAAAATTTAACCGTTTTTCATC
>DALYHZ010000010.1:0-7898 GCA_031970635.1 Methylococcaceae bacterium
GACACGTTGGACAAGTTTGCTGAACGGTGAAAAAGCCTTGTTGCATCCGCACTTGTCCGTGTCCGTGACACATCGAACACGTCGTGGGCGACGAGCCTTTTTTCGCGCCTGAACCCGAACACTCGTCACAAGTCACTAATACAGGGATACGAATTTTTTGTTCCGTTCCGGCAACCGCTTCTTCTAAAGTAATTTCAAGGTTATAACGCAAATCCGAACCACGTTGTCCACCTTGCGCGCCGCCACGTCGACCACCGCCGAACATATCGCCGAATTTATCACCAAAAATATCGCCAAAAATATCGCTAAAATCACTCGCACTCGCGCCGCGTCCGCCGCCCATCGATGGATCAACACCCGCGTGACCAAATTGGTCATACGCCGCGCGTTTTTTTGGATCAGATAAAATTTCGTAGGCTTCTTTAATTTCTTTAAATTTTGCTTCCGCTGCTTCGGGATTATCAGCATTGCGGTCTGGATGGTATTTCATAGCTAAGCTGCGATAGCTTTTTTTAATTTCAGCATCGCTCGCATTGCGATCGACGTTAAGTATTTTGTAAAAATCTTCTTTAGTTGCCATAGGCTTTAATGTGGATAATTGAAAAGATTAAAATTTAAAAGGGAATGTGACTACATTATAAGGGCAATACGCGCGTTTTAAACCGTTCGCTGTTATGACATATTTTTAATAATGTGATGAATACGTTTAAAACCCAAACCAATGCCGATTAAAATGAATGGCACCGATGCCCCTTCTATAATTTCTGGATGGATTGATAATAATTCTAAAGCGTGCAGAGCTTCTGCCATTGCGCGAATTAAACTTGCGGCATAATACGTTATGGCAACAATCGAAATGCCTTCGACCATCTGTTGCATGCGTAATTGCATTTTGGCGCGTAACGCCATTGAAGAAAGCAAACCTTGGTTTTGCCGTTCAATAATAATATCAACGCGCGTGCGTAATAATTGACTGGCGTTTCCGACGCGCTCTGACAATGATTTAAAACGATTCGATGTAGAGCGACAAGTATTAACAGCGGGTTCAAGACGACGCTTAATAAATTCACCGATAGTTTGAATACCTTGAATGCGTACTTCACGCAAATCCGTCAAGCGTTGCTCAACCAGATTGTAATAAGCATTCGCCGCGTCAAAGCGAAGATGATTGCTTGAAACGTGATTTTCAATTTCTGCGGCAAGCATGGTTAATTCATCCAGCAATTTCGCGTCATTGCCATCCGATTGTGTCATCGCATTGGTAATTGTATAAAGTTGTTGATCGGCTTTTTTTAATTCGGGATAAAGTTTTCGCGCAATCGGAAACGCAAGTAAAGCAAGCACACGATAAACCTCAATTTCAAATAATCGGTGCAATAAACGTGCGCCTTGTTCAACACGCAAATCTTTATCCACAATTAAAAAACGACTAAATCCATCAACATGAATACGAAAATCCGTAAATACACAGGCTGCACCACCTGTTACCGTTGAACCCACGAGTGGATTATTCGCAAAATACGGCGCAATCTCTGTTAAATTCGGCATGACATCCGCGTTTTTACTTGTCGGAATAATGGTTGCATGTGTGGCGACCAAAATTTTGCCTGTTAATGCCGCTAACCAATCGACAGGTACTTTTTTCAATGCTGGTGCGGAAAATGGTTTTTCTTCTGCACCTTGCACATAAAAAGTATAGGTACTAAATTCGCCATGTTGTTCCCAGCGAATTTGAAACGAATCAAATGTTGCACTGAAATGGTCGGCATCCAGTGCCGGTGCGGCTACGCCAAAACGTTCGCAAAGTTGGCTTAAATGTTTTCGTTCATAAATTTTTTCTTCGCTAGAACGTGATAATGCTAAATGGCTGGCACGAACAGGCAAGCCCAGAATTAATGACGAACGGGCATGAACTTCGTTGTGCAATATAAAACGTTGCGGATGATTTTCAGGAATAGGATAAACAGTGGTCACAAAAAATAGGTTAGATAAGTCAGTGAAAACCAGACGTGGCGCATTATCACGTTAAAATGATAATGCGCTAACGTGAGCGGAATGCGATTATTTTTGCGTCGCAGAGCAAATCGGACACCAGCCAGAATAGCCAGACGCGGTAGCAATTAAACCGATTAACAATAAAGGAATGCTTGCTATGAAAACTGATGCTACTAATGCTGCCACACCACCGTATAAACGGTATTTTTTTTGTTTGTCATCTAAGTTCAATTCAAATTTAAACAAACGTTTATAATCAAAACTCATTTTAAAACCTTCTCTGTATAATATTGTTATTGAAAAACAAGCCGAAACAATCGGTTTTGTCTGCCTTGAAACTATACACAGCTGCTAAAAATCTGCAATCAAAAATTATGGATATAACACCAATTGTTGCCCCACTTAACGACGCACAACGCGAAGCAGTCACTGCGCCTTCACAAGCTATGCTGGTTTTAGCCGGTGCAGGAAGTGGCAAAACGCGCGTATTAGTACATCGCATCGTCTGGCAAATTAAAGTCCATGACGTATCACCGCAAAGCATTCTTGCCGTCACGTTCACCAATAAAGCGGCTAATGAAATGCGCGGACGAATTGAAACGCTGTTAGATAATAGTGCGTCCTCGATGTGGATTGGCACATTTCATAGCCTTGCACACCGTTTATTACGCCGTCACGCCGAGCAAGCCGGTTTGAAAAAGAATTTCCAAGTTTTCGATTCTAATGACCAGCAACGTGCAATTAAAAGTTTATTGAAAAAGCTCAATATCGACGAAAAAGAATTGCCTGCCAAAGAAGTACAATGGTTTATCAATGCACAAAAAGATGCCGGTTTGCGTTGCAACGATTTGTTAGAAACGGCGGATAATAACGCGCGACGATTTTTACGCATTTACCGTGAATATGAACTTCATTGTGAACAATCAAATGCGGTTGATTTCGCCGAATTATTATTGCGTGTTTACGAATTATTGCGCGATAACGAAACGTTGCTTGCTCAATATCAAGAGCGATTTAGCCAAATTCACGTCGATGAGTTTCAAGACACTAATCACATTCAATATTTGTGGTTGACCTTGCTTAGTCCAAAGCGAGACAACATGTTTATAGTTGGCGATGACGACCAAGCCATTTACGGGTGGCGTGGCGCGAAAGTCGAAAACATTTATAAATTTCAACAAGATTATCCTCATCATCAAGTCATAAAATTAGAACAAAATTACCGTTCTACCAGCACGATTTTGAAAGCGGCAAACAAAATTATTGCAAATAATCAGGGACGAATCGGCAAATCGTTGTGGACAGAAATGACGGAGGGCGAAAAAATTAGCGTTTATGCCGCGTATGATGAAATTGATGAGGCTAAATATGCGGTGGAGCGTATTCGTACTTGGGTTGATGCAGGTAATAAACGCAGTGACGTGGCAATTTTGTATCGTTCTAACGCGCAATCACGGCAATTTGAAGAACAGTTAATGCTTTCTCAAACACCGTATCGCGTTTATGGTGGCTTGCGATTTTTTGACCGTGCCGAAATTAAAAATGCGTTGGCGTATTTACGGTTGCTTGAAAATCCTGACGATGATGTATCGTTTGAGCGCGTTATCAATACGCCAACACGCGGCATTGGTTTGAAAACTATGGACGAGTTGCGCCGGTGTGCCGCAGAACAACAGGTTCCACTTTCAATGGCGGCAACGTTATTACTGACACAACAACGATTGCCTAGTCGTGCCGCGAATGCGTTAGCAGGTTTTTTACATTTATTTGAGCAATTTGAATATAAAACGGTGGGATTATCGTTAAGTCAAAAAGTGCAATTTGTCATTGAACAAAGCGGTTTAATGGCATTTTATGCGCAAGATAAAATCGAAAAGAGTGCCGACAAAGTCGAAAATTTAAAAGAATTAGTGAATGCCGCAGAAGAGTTCAACTATATTCCTGATGAAGAGGAGAATTTATCCGAATTATCGGCATTTTTAAGTCGGGCATCGTTGGAGTCGGGCGAGTCACAAGGTGATGAATTTGATGATTGTGTGCAGTTGATGACGTTGCACACTGCGAAAGGATTGGAATTTCGCGTTGTGTTTTTAGTCGGTATGGAAGAGGATTTATTTCCTGCCCAACAATCTTCGACCAATGCCGGACGTTTAGAAGAAGAGCGGCGTTTATGCTACGTCGGCATTACGCGAGCGATGGAAAAATTATATCTTTCGCACACGGAGAAACGTTTTTTGTATGGACGAGAAAACTTTTCGCGAAAATCTCGTTTTTTAGGCGAATTACCCAAAGAATTATTAGAGGAAGTTCGTCCTAAAAGAGAAATATCGCGCCCTGTAACAGCGAAATCGCCTGCTTTTTCCACGTTCAAATTGCCGCCAGAAATTCAATCTGACGGAAAATACAAAAAAGGGCAGCACGTCAGCCATGAAATTTTTGGTAAAGGAGTTATCGGTAATGTCGAAGGCGAAGGTAAAACAGAGCGCGTATTTATTAAATTTAGAGACGACGCAAGGTGGTTATTAACTGCTTATACGGAATTGATAATTTTGTAATTTTCAATCAATGCGATAGCAATATAGAACTGTTTTACGGCGGTCATTCATACGTTGGATGCTTTCAGGTTGCCAATTTGGCGCGGGAAACGAGGATGAAATAAATAATGTGCCTGAACGCATTTCACGTTTTATTTTCTCGCTCACTTCCGGCATAGCTAAAGGTGATAAGAACGCAAAAATTACGTCATATTTCGCAAAATTCGCCGTAAAAAAATTGCGGCGCGAGGCAACATAATTTCCTAAACTTCGTCCGCGCCATGCACTCATTAACCATGGGAATGGCGCACGTTCCCATGCTTCAACATGTATGTCAGGCAAATTTTTTACGACGGGAATAGCAACCGAACCCACACCTGCGCCTAAATCTGCGAACGTGTGAGCATTTTCTTGTCGCAATAGTATTATAACCGCTTGTGCGACTTCGGAAGAGGATAAAAAAAGCGGCACATCGCCACGAATAGTTCCCCAAAAAATCAGCGTTAACACGATGACGATAAGTAAATATAACCATGCTGGCAGCGCGAGCGTGAAAAAAACAAACACGCTGGGTAAAAACACCAAATGTATCGGAATCCACCACGTTGGTTGACGTAATAAAAATGAGCCGCTTACCGCTAAACAGCTTTGCGAAAATAAAAAGACAATCGGGTGGTGAAAAATAGGAAGTAAATAAGCCAATCCAATGGTCAGCAATAATGCAATGGTTTGGCAGGCGAGGGCGCGTAATAAATTCATTTAATCGCCATCTTTGCGGAATTCACCTTCCAAAACATTGTCATTTTGATTTTGAGGCGTAACGAAATAATGTTGCATCAAATAAGTGATAATGGTTTGACGAAATGCGGGTAATAAACAAATCAACCCCACAGCATCTGTGATAAATCCTGGTGTGAGTAACAATGCGCCGCCTAGTAAAATTAAAAAACCTTCGACTAATTCATAAGCGGGAACTTCATGCCGCGCTAATGCCGTTTGAAAGCGTTGCCAAGTTGCTAAACCTTGTTGTTTGAGTAAATACGAACCTAATGCCGCCGAAGCGATAATTAACAAAATGGTCGGCAATGCGCCTAGTACGCTGCCGACAGCAATCAAAACATAAAGTTCTAAAAAAGAAACCACGATGATGGCGATAAAAAAGGCGCGGAAAATGTTCATAGTCGTCGATTCCAAATCAGTTAAATATATCGCGCAATCAATCCGTAATTTCCATCCATTTCAGGCAACGGAATTTTCACTTCATAACCGCCACCAGAGGCTTCTTGCATTTCTTGTCCGTACATACCTTCCATGCGTTCAATCACAATATCTTTGTTGCCTTCTGGTAAAATTAGTTCGATTTTGTCGCCAACCGAAAATTTATTTTTCGCGTCAATAGTAGCCAAACCGGTTTCTTTATCATAACTGCGAATTTCACCACAGAATTGTTGTTGATGGCTTTTTGAATAACCGGTTAAATAATTTTGCTGTTCGTGGGTGTGATGACGTTGATAAAAACCGTCTGTATAACCACGATTGGCTAAATTTTCCAAAACGCCTAACAATTGCGGATTAAATTCGCGTCCAGCAAGCGCATCATCAATAGCTTGGCGATAAGTTTGCGCTGTGCGAGCAACGTAATAATGCGATTTCGTGCGACCTTCGATTTTCAAACTGTCTACGCCAATTTCGACTAAACGTTGAACGTGTTCAATGGCGCGTAAATCTTTGGAGTTCATGATGTAAGTGCCATTTTCATCTTCCATCACAGGCAATAATTCGCCTTTACGTCCTTCTTCTTCAAGGAAATAAATCCCATCAGCTAACGGATGACGTTCTGCACCCCCACAGCTTGCATTGCTAATATCGCTCATTGATAGAATTTCGCTGTTTTCAGCGGGCAACCAATCGCCTTCGGCATTTTCTTGAGCCGGTTTGGTATCGTATTTCCAACGACAAGAATTGGTGCAAGTACCTTGATTGGGATCGCGATGATTGAAATAACCTGACAACAAACAACGCCCTGAATAGGCAATACATAACGCACCATGTACAAACACTTCGATTTCCATATCAGGGCATTGCTGGCGAATTTCTGCAATTTCATCTAGCGACAATTCACGCGATAAAATCACACGTTCCACGCCAATTTTTTGCCAAAATTTCACTGCCGCGTAATTTACCGTATTGGCTTGCACGGACAAATGAATGGGCATTTCTGGATACGTTTCGCGCATCATCATAATCAAACCAGGGTCAGCCATAATCAGCGCGTCAGGTTTCATCGCGACAACAGCGGCGATGTCTTTTAGGAATGTTTTAACTTTTGCGTTATGTGGAATCACGTTGGCGGCAATAAAAAACTTTTTACCAAGTTGATGCGCTTCGTTAATCCCAATTTGTAAATTGTCGTGCAAAAAATCGTTATTTCGCACACGCAAACTGTAACGCGGTTGCCCTGCATAAACGGCATCTGCACCAAAAGCAAACGCATAACGCATATTTTTGATTGTTCCCGCAGGCGAGAGAAGTTCGATTTTTTTCATGAATATTTTGTAAATGGTAGGGGCAATTCTTGTGGTTGCCCTGTTTATGAATAAAATTTGTGTTTGAAAGGGAAGAACGGGCAGGCAAAAAACCTGCCCTATGCCATTAGTATTTTCCCGGTGTATAGAGATTATTAAACATTCGCACGACAACAAAGAGCATCGTTTTTGCCAAGTCCAACATTGAATCGTGATAATTTTCACCTGAGTTTTCGGCAAAATCATCAATGGACATGTTCATAAACTGCACTAAACCGGTTTGGATAAATTCACCTTCTTTAGGTTTGAAAAAATCTTCGCGCATTTTCTTTGCGACTTTTTCACTGACGTGATTTGAATTCAACAATGGCGCGAGTTCTTTATCAAGCAACATCGCCTGACTTTCCATCCACGAGGTGTTGTCTTCAAATTTAGGCATTTTGCCAAATGCCTTTTGATAAACACACAACACGTCAAAACATAAATCTGCAAAAAATTGGGCGAGATGTTGGTATTTTTCTTCACCACTTTGTTCGCCAATAATGGACGGAAAAATGTTAAACAATGTTTGTGAAAACATCGGCTGATCAATTTCAAATTGAATCAAAATACGTTTTCCTTGTTCTTGGTCAATGCTACGCGCGTATTCCAAGGCTTCATATAACTCACGTTCAATAAGTTCGTGCATAACAGTCCTAAAATTAAAAACTTTTTTATAAAACGGCGATTACGCCATCGCAGCAACAATTGCGTCGCCCATTTCTCTTGTGCCAGCTTTGGTATTCGGATTTAAATCAGGCGTCACATAAATACCTTCATTAACGACTTTTTCAACGAGTACTTT
>DALYHZ010000010.1:7917-24129 GCA_031970635.1 Methylococcaceae bacterium
GTCAGCGGCTTCATGTTCACCGACATGATGCAACATCATTACGCCAGCCATGATAACGGCTGTTGGGTTTGCTTTATTTTGTCCTGAAATATCAGGCGCACTGCCGTGTACCGCTTCAAATAATGCCGCATCTTTACCAATATTTGCGCCAGCAATTAAACCTAAACCGCCAACCAAACCCGCTGTTAAATCCGATAAAATGTCGCCAAACATATTGGTACAAACGATAACATCGAATTTTTGTGGATTCATGACCATGTGCATACAGGCGGCATCGATAATCACATCTTCAAATTGAATGTCGGGATACCGCGCTGCCGTTTCTCTTGCGATGTCTAAAAACAAACCTTGCGTGTATTTTAAAATATTGGCTTTGTGACAAACGGTGACTTTTTTGCGATGGTTATCGCGTGCATATTGAAACGCATAATCAATAATGCGTTCTGATGCTGTGCGCGTCACTAATGCAATACTTTCAGCAATATCTTTTTTAGGCGTTAAATAATGTTCTAATCCCGCATAAAGTCCTTCGGTATTCTCACGCACGATAACAATATCCACATTATCGTAACGAGTTGGTATCCCTTTCCAACTTTTTGCAGGACGAACGTTTGCGTATAAATCGTATTTTTGGCGTAACGCCACGTTAATACTTCTAAAGCCAGCACCAATCGGCGTTGTCAATGGACCTTTAAATGCCAAACGTGTGCGGTCAATGGATGCCATGGTTTCTTCAGGAATTGGCGTGCCAAATACTTCAAATGCGCCTAAACCGGCGTGCGTTTCTTCCCAGTTAATTTTCGCGCCAGAAGCGTCAATAATTTTTACTGCTTCGTCCATAATGGATGGTCCGATGCCATCACCTTTAATAAGCGTTACGTTGTGCATAAAATTCCTAACTAATTGAAAATAGTGATTGCTATTTTAACGCAACACGCCTTTTGACGCATTGTTCATGTTTTTAATTTTGCAAATAAATGGCACCGCGTTGTTTAAAACAACGACGACTAAATAAAACTTGCTGATTAAATGCTTGTAATTGACAGGTTTCATTAAGCAACGAAAGTTGTGTTAAAACGGTTTTTTTATCTTTGCCATGAATCATGCAATACAAATTATATTGCCATTCTGGCAGGGCGGGGCGTTGATAACATAATGTCACAAAAGGGAACTGCACTAATTGCGGGGCAATTTTATCAATTTGCACTTCGGGAATTTGCCACACACACATGGCATTGGCGCGATAACCGACAGCAGCATGTTTTACAATCACGCCAAAACGTTTAATAAGACCGGTATTTTGCAATTGTTTTAAACGTTCAATCACGTCACTTTCACTAAGGTTTAAACGTTTGCCAATTTCTAAATACGGACGTGAACAAATTGGTAAACCTTCGGCTAATTCTGCCAGCAATTTTAAATTTAACGCATCAAGCACGGCTTAAATCCAAACGAAAACTTAAATCGATAAAAAATTCTTTTTCTAACGGAAAACGCAGTACGTTATAACCCGTTTGGGATTCAATCGATTGAATGACGTTGTCTAAATGCGAAGCATCATTTGCGATGATTACGAACCATAAATTTAATGTATTTTCACGTTCGTAATTATGATTCACTTCGCTAAACTGATTGATTTGCGTAGCAACACGTTCTAATTCATTTTCCGGTACAGCCATCGCGGCTAACGTACTGACACCGATTTGATTAGGGGGAATGATTGCGCCAATTCGGCTAATAAATTTCAGTTCGTTTAACTCGCGTAAAGACTGTAAAACATCGTTTTCTGTCACACCTAATTGCTCAGCAATTTCGGCATACGGTTGTGGTGAAATAGGAAAATCTCGTTGAAAATCGTTAAGTAGTTTTTTTTGTAAATCGGTGAGTTGCACAGTTACATTCCAATCCGATGCGCTCTGGCAGAAAAGAAAATACCATTAGGTTTTTCAGCAGGTAAACGCGCGATTTCTTTTAATGTGTCGGTGTCGTAAATGGCAACTTGATTGTCATCACGCAAAGCAATCCAAACTTGTTCACCGCGTGGCGTGAATTCAAAATGCAAGGCGGCTTTTCCTGCGCTAAATGTTTTTGCAATTTCTAATGTGCTTGCGTCAATAACTTGAATTTGAGCATTGTCCGGCATGGCGAAATTCACCCAAATTTGTCGTCCGTCAGGTCGCGCCATGACAAAAACGGGTTGACCGACAACGGGTATTGTTTTCACTAATTGCCAGTTGTGTTTATCGACAACTAAGACTTCGTGTCGTCCGATTGCCGGCACAAACACATAATCGCTAGTCATCGCCCAACCTTCAAAATGCGGCATTTTATAGACCGGCAATTGCTCATCGTCTTTGCCGTAATTTGCCAAAATGCGTTTCACACCTAATTCGGGATGCCATAAATCGAGTAATGCCAAGCCTTTTTCGCCAAATAAACCCGCAATGTAATAACGTCCGTCCGCAGAAATTAGTGCGTCATAAGGTTGTTTACCGATATTGGTAAATTTATCAATGTGAGGTTGTTTGGGATTTTTAACGTCAATCACCCAGATTTCACCAGCATCAAATAAACTGACGACAAATTTTTGATTGGGCGCATCAACTAAACCGACGGTTTTTGATAATTGCCCTTTAGCATCAAGGGCGGGAATCTCTGCAAGTAATTCTAACGTGTCAGCGGAAAATAATTTTACGCTGGCAGGTTGATAGTTCGACACGCCAATAATTTTGCCATCTTGGGAAATTGCACCACCGATGCTATTGCCCCCTTGAATTATTCGTTTATCGACCCCATCTAGGAGCAAATCGATTTTAGTCAAGCCCCCATCGCGCCCAAAAACATAAGCAAAACGTTCATCACTCGAAAAAACGACCGAGGCGTGGGATAAATCGCCCAAGTCTTCAATTTTGGCGAGTTGGCGCGGTTGGGAGGTGTTAATAATCAATGCAGAATGGGATTCACGCTCAATAATCAAGCCTAAATCCCCAGTGGCGCGTAAATCATCAGCATGACTATTTAACGCAAAAAAAATACTTAAAAAAGAAATAACTTTTTTCATACACGGTGGTTAAAAATAAACAAAATTATGCCGTCCATGATAGCGAAAAAAGAATTAAAAAACGTTAAAAAATGTTAGAATTCCAACAACAGTGTACTAAACAGCGAGGTATTTTTACTATGACAAACGCTTTGGCTTTACCTATCAATTTATCTGTTGGAACGTTTGATACCTACTTAAACGTTGTGCGTCAAATGCCTCAATTAACCAGTGAACAAGAACGTGAACTTGCGTTACGTTTTCGTGATGAAGGCGATTTAGAGGCCGCCCGCCAATTGGTTATGACCAATTTACGTTTTGTAGTGCATGTGGCGCGTGGTTATAGCGGTTATGGGCTTTCAATGCCTGATATTATTCAAGAAGGCAATGTGGGTTTAATGAAAGCAGTAAAACGTTTTAATCCCGATATGGGTGTGCGTTTGGTGTCATTTGCGGTGCATTGGATTAAAGCGGAAATCCACGAATATGTAATCAAAAATTGGGGTATCGTGAAAGTTGCCACTACGAAAGCGCAACGCAAATTATTTTTTAATTTACGCAAACTAAAAAAAGATTTGAATTGGCTTACACACGATGATGCAAAGGCGATTGCCGCCGATTTGGATGTCGATATAAACGACGTTTATGAAATGGAAAAACGCTTAAGTAGTCACGATATGTCATTTGATATGTCAAATGACGAGAATGATGACGAAAATCACACCGCACCGGTTAATTACTTACAGCAATATCATGCAGACCCCGCAGAATTACTGGAAGCCTCTGATTGGGAAGGGCGTGAGCATGATTTGTTAATCGAAGCGATGAAAACCTTAGATGAACGCAGTTTGGATATTTTATCGAGTCGCTGGTTAGTCGAAAAGAAAGCGACCTTGCAAGAATTAGCCGAAAAATACAATGTTTCAGCAGAACGCATTCGTCAGTTAGAGCAAAATGCGATGAAAAAAATTCGGAATGCTTCGGTATTTATGGCGTAGAGATTATTTTTAACGCATTAAAAAACCGCCTAAAAGGCGGTTTTTTTATTTTAAAGTCACTCGATTGACATCAAAAAAGAAATTTTTTCCTTTGTCTTTTTTAATGAAATCACAAAGATAATGTTTGTCAGCATAACTGTATTTTAAAGCACTTAATGGCACAACGAATAATTCATCTGGGTTATCCGGTTCGCCGCCAATACCAATGATGACAAAAACAGGAATATTATTTTTCATGGAATAATCATTGTAATTTTGTAATTTCTTATCCCCACCCGCCCAATTGATATTTTCTTTACCGTCATTTTTTATGTGCCAATAACTTCGCCATTTGCATTCCACAGCAAATGAAGATGAAGCGGGTTTATATTCCAAAACCAAATCCGGATATTTGTTTGATTCTGGATAAAAACCATTTGAACCTTTGTCGCTTCGCATGTCTTTTAATCTGAAAAAACGCCTATCAAATTTTCCTATGACGTAATTTTCAAAGGCATCGCCTTTTTCTTTTGCTGTCTTATCTTGAGCGTTTTCTATTTTATCAGTATCAGATTCAGGCTTCACAATGGATTGTTTATCTTTTTCCGTGTCGCCATCAAAAAACGCTAAAAATTTGTCTACAAATCCCATGCTATAACCGTTCACTGTTGTTATTTAAATTATACGGATGAAGATTGTAATATCATTCTATACAGAATTTAAGCTATTTTTAGCAATTTCAATTTTTGAAATTACAATAAAACAACATCATATTGCTCTTGGTTATACCCAGTTTCAGAACGGAATTTAATTTGCACATCTAAAAATGCTTCTAATTCAGAAAGCATATCGGCTTTTTCATCGAGCAACATTTCCACTACTTCATCGGATGCCAGCACTAAAATTTGTTGCACGTTGTATTGACGCACTTCTCGAATGATTTCACGGAAAACTTCCAAACAAATGGATTCGGCTGTTTTTAAAACACCTCGTCCACCACACGCGCAACATGGTTCACATAAAATATGTTCTAAACTTTCTCGCGTGCGTTTACGCGTCATTTCAACCAAACCTAAAATCGACACTTCAGTAATTTTTGTTTTAGCGCGATCTTTTTCTAAATGGCGTTCTAAGGCTTGTAACACTTGCTGTTTATGTTCGACACTTTTCATGTCGATAAAATCAATGATGATAATGCCGCCTAAATTGCGTAATCGTAATTGCCGAGCGATGGCTTGCGCGGCTTCTAAATTGGTTTTAAAAATCGTTTCTTCTAAATTTCGACCGCCAACATAACCGCCTGTATTCACATCAACGGTTGTCATCGATTCGGTTTGGTCAAAAACCAAATGTCCACCGGATTTAAGTTTCACTTTTCGCGCTAGGGCTTTTTCAATTTCGTCTTCGACGCTGTAAATATCGAAAACGGGACACTCACCGGTGTAATGTTCGATCACAGGAACAATTTCTGGGACAAAAACCTCGGCAAATTCGACTAAGCGTTGATAGGTTTCTTTTGAATCAACTCTAATACGTTCAATACCTTCACGGTATAAATCACGCAAAGTACGAATGCTGAGTGGTAAATCTTTATGGATAAATTGTTTCGGCGCAGAAGAGGCAATTTTCGCGCTTATGGATTCCCATAATTTTAATAAAAACTCCATATCAGCAATCAACACTGATTCTTCAACACATTCTGCGGCGGTTCGCGCAATAAAGCCGCCACAATTATGTTCTTGTCGGAATTGTTCTAAACAATTTTTTAAGCGCATACGTTCTTCAAAACATTCAATACGTTGCGAAACACCGGTGTTTGCAGAATAGGGCATATAAACTTGAAAGCGCGACGGAATAGAAATATCGGTGGTTAAACGTGCGCCTTTACTGCCAAGAGGATCTTTAAAAACTTGAACAATAATGTGTTGTCCTTCGTGTAAATAATGTTCGATATTGGCAGAACCTTTTTTTTCCAATTCTTTAGAGCATAAATCCGATAAATGTAAAAATGCAGAGCGCGGCAAACCAATATCAACAAAAGCCGCTTGCATACCGGGTAAAACGCGACAGACTTCACCTTTGTAAATATTGCCAACTAAACCGATTTTACAACTGCGCTCAATAATCAATTCTTGCAACACACCATTTTCAATGACGGCGACGCGTGTTTCAGGAGGCGTGACGTTAATTAAAATTTCTTCACTCATACAAGTAACTCGATGCCTTCGAGGGCTAATAATTGTGCGGTTTCAAAAAGTGGCAAGCCCATCACGCCGGAAAAACTGCCGTTAATATGTTCAATAAATAAACTGCCCTGTCCTTGAATGGCATAACTGCCCGCTTTATCACAGGGTTCCCCCGTTTGCCAATAAGCGTGGATTTCGCTGTCAGACAGCGTTTTAAACGTTACATCCGTAACACTGATTGCCGTATGATGTTTACGTCCATGTAAAGCAATTGCGGTAAAAACCTGATGTGTTTTACCGGATAATTCGCGCAACATAGCTAATGCGTCATTTTCATCAACAGGTTTGCCCATAATTTTTTCATTTAAAACGACGGCAGTATCTGCGGCAAGAATGGGCAATTGTGGTTTAAATTGTTTGGCACAGGCAGCGGCTTTTTCGATGGCTAAACGTTGTACATACGCTGAAGGGGATTCAAATTGTAAAGGTGTTTCGTCTATCTCAGTGGTCTGAACACGATGACGTATTTTAATTTGATTAAGAAGTTCTCGGCGGCGAGGCGAGGCGGATGCAAGAATAATTTGAGGCATTGTCGTACTGGAATTAAAGGTGAATGGGGCAGTATGTTAATTTAATTCATTAAGAATTCATAAGGGCGTTTACGATAATTTTTGTAATTTTTAATACATTCAAAATTTATGGTTTTGACACGACACCTAAATTCGTGATAAAAATATACCCGTCGTTTGAAAGCGGCCTCTTCGAAGAAAGAGACATAAAAATTATTATAATAACTATGAGGATTTAAAGATGTCTGATACACAAGAAAAAGATTATTTCTGGTTCTACATCGCTGGTTTAATTGGCGCGACTGTTGTTTTAGTAATGATGTTAAAAGCTGATGAAACTAAACACTTAAAAAGTGGCGTTGTGGCACAAAGCCAAGCGGAAGTTTTCCAAAAAATTGAAAACAAACACCGTAACAGCCAGAACTAATTTTTTGTTTTTTTGTTGAAGTTAAAATAATTAAAGAAAGTTCTGTTGAGACTTTAGCCCGGCTTTTGATTGACTCAAAAGTCGGGCTAAGTTGTTTTTAGGGATTTAACTTTTAGTGTTTTCCAACTGTTCTAATCGTGCCTCTAGTTGCTTAATTGTTTTTAATAAATCGGGTAGTTGACTAATTGCCACTTGTTCACGATATGCCACTCGTTTTTCTTTCGCAGGACTGCCGAATACTTGTGTTTTCGGTGCGACATCATTCGCCACGCCAGCTCTTGCCATCACTACTGCGCCTTGTCCAATTTTGACGTGGTCAGCAATGCCTGCACTGCCGGCTAAAATGGCATAATTTTCAATCATACACGAACCAGAAATCCCCGTTTGTCCACACACAATAACGTGTTGACCAATTTTATTGTTATGTCCAATTTGTACTAAATTGTCGATTTTACTGCCTGCACCAATTACTGTACTGCCTAACGCACCACGATCAACGCAAGTATTTGCACCGATTTCAACATTATCGCCAATGACGACATTACCAATTTGTGGCACTTTAACATGCTGACCGTTGCGGAATTTATAGCCAAATCCATCCGCGCCAATGATTGCGCCAGAATGAATAATTACGTTATCGCCAATTTCCACATCGTCATAAACCACAACATACGGATAAAGCCGGCAATTTTTGCCGATTTTGACATTTTTGCCTAAATAAACGCCGGTTAAAATTTCGCTATTTTCACCGATTTCAACGCCGTCATTGACCACAGAAAATGCGCCAATATGACAACTTTCGTGCAATACCGCACTGTTTGCAATAACCGCTTGTGGTGCAATCGTTGCGGCATATTCTGTTGTCGGATGCAAAATTTCGACAGCTTTTACAAATGCCATTTCAGGGTCGGCACAACGTAATAAAGTCAGCGAAGCTGGAACATCTTGAACATCGAAATCTGTGCCAACAAAACACGCCGATGCCTGTGACGAATTCAGATAATGGCGATAACGCGCTTGAGTTAATTGGGTTACTTGTCCGATTTGTGCTGCCGTAATATCGTTTGCCGCATTAATGAATTGATCGGCATTTCCACCTTCAATCGTCGCGCCACACGCGTTTGCGAGTTCGTTAATCGTCATTGCCATATTTTTATTCTCGTCGTTTTGATTTTATTAAATATCGTTATCTGCGTGCCAATGTCCCGATTTGCCACCGGATTTTTCAAGCAATCGTACACCATCAATCACCATGCCGCGATCAACGGCTTTACACATGTCATAAATAGTGAGTAATGCAATTTGCGTAGCGGTTAAGGCTTCCATTTCAACACCGGTTTGACCATGCGTTTTTGCTGTAGTTTGACAACGAATGCGCTGGTTTTCCGATTCGGGCGTTAAAAGAATTTCTACATGTGTTAAAGGCAACGGATGGCACAGTGGAATTAAATCAGCGGTGCGTTTGCTCGCCATGATGCCAGCAATTCGCGCAATACCCAATACATCACCTTTTTTATGTTCGCCTCGTAAAATAAGTTCCAACGTTGCTGATTGTAAACGAATAAACCCTTCTGTGATTGCCACGCGGGTTGTGAAGGCTTTATCGCCAACATCAACCATGTGTGCTTCACCGGCGGCATTAAAATGAGTGAGCGAATTTGTTGTCATGATTAAATAGTTTTAGGTTAATTTTATTTAGACAAATCGTAAATGATTTCAAAATTTGTCAATTCTGTGTTTTTCTCAAGCGTTATCAAACGTTGTAAATACAACGCACTGGCATCGTCGTGGTAGTTTTCAACTAATTCGTTAAATAACATTTTCGCTTGCGCGAATTGCTGATTGCGAAACGCGGCTAAGGCTTTGGCGAAATTAAGGCAAAGTGTATTTTGTTCAAGCGTTAAACTTTCCTTTTCGGCAACGACTTCGTAAATGGCTACCGGTTGTTGTTTGCCTTGCACACGCACACAATCTAATTCGCGGCATACGAAAATGTCTTTAATCTGCTCATAAGTAAATTCAGAGATCAAAATTTCGCTGCCGTAATATTTATTTGCGCCTTCTAATCGTGCTGCCAAATTTACCGTATCGCCAATCATAGTGTAATCCAAGCGATCTATCGACATTACCCACAACAGCATAACCTGTGTTAATACCAATTCTCATCGTCAATTCAGGTAAACCTCGTTTTCGCCACGTTTCGCGTAATTGTTTTAATGTTTTTTGCATTGCCAAGGCACAATAAATTGCACTGTGAGCATGCAACTCATCATCAACGGGGGCGCCCCAAAATGCTACAATCGCATCACCGATAAATTTATCTAACACACCAGCATGATGGCTAATTTCACCACTCATGTGCGTTAAATAATCATTCAATAATGTGACTAATTCTTGCGGTGACATTTGTTCGGCAATCTGAGTAAAACCAGCTAAATCAGAGAATAGTGCAGTAATTTCTCGCGCTTCACCACCTAAAACAACATCATGATTCATCAATTCATTTGCCACGGCTGGCGACACCATTTTACCCAGTAACGTGCGGATTTTTTCTTTTTCAAGTAATTGCACGCCCATATTGTTAAACGCTACGCCGAGTTTACCGATTTCATCTTGACTGTTAATGGAAACTTGATAACTGTAATCACCTTTTCCAATGGCTTGCACAGCTTGTTCTAAAATTTGCACGGGGTTACTTACCGTTTTTGCTAACCACAACGCCGCTAAACTAACTGGACCAATAGTCATCAGTGCAATAATTGCTAAAAGCCACTGTAAATGATAAAAATTTTCTAAAGCTTTTTGCCACGAACGTTCAATGATAGCGACAATTTTAGTGTTAGCGTCTTGTTCTAAAATCACCAGCCGACTTAAATACAATTCGTTGTCTGTGCGCCAAAAGAAACCGTCCGCATTGGTTTCATATAACGGCAAACTTTTTTGTGCAGGTAAATTTAACGTTGACGCGTGTAATTGCAGCATTTCATTTTGTTCACTAAGCAAACTAATTTCGACTTGCGTGAGTTGTTTTAGTTGCGTTAGCACCGTGTTATCGACGGCAAAACCTAAACATAACCATGCGATTGGTTCGGGTGCTAAGACGGGTACGACAATCAATTGATAGGGCATTTGATTAAGTAACACCAATTTTGTGGCTTTGCCTTTTGCTTCGGCTTGTTTAATCAATTCTGAGGCGAAAAAAGGTTGCCCGATTTTTTGATTGGCAAAATTATCAACCATCACGTTGTAATCTGTTGCCACTAAAAATGCCACATCGGCTTTAACGCGCGTACTTAAATTGGTCAACGCTGAAGAAATAGTGGCGTTATCTTGCGTTGCCATTACCCGTTTAAAGGCAAAATCGCTAGCAAGCGCGGTGGCTTGTTGTGTTAATTGCGTAATACGTTCATGCACTAAACGTAAAAAAATGCGTTCTGTTACCATCAATTCGAGGCGAATGGACTCTTCGGTATTTTGATGGAAAACATAATTTACCACACTAAATACGCCGACCAATGTCAGCAAGAATAAGCCTATAACGTAAAACAACAGGCGACTGCGAAACCGTTTGAAATGCAGCCGATTTTGCATTAGAAAAACACCCTGTAACCGATTTGCCAAAGCATTTCATTTTGCGTCGGATTGATATTTTGCAGATTTCGCATGGTGACATTACTGTTGGTCGTCGTCACTTCAAAATTCAATTGATGATGTTTTAAGAAAAACCAATTGTAATTAACTGTCCATGCGCTGCCGCTGTCTTCATTGAGATTTTGCACGAGTTCGTCATTTTTATGTGTGCCAAAAATATCGTATCGAACACTGAAACGATGCCCGTCGATAATTTTTTTACTGAGCAAAAATGAATGCGCCCAAAAATTCACATCCACTGCTGCATGCGCTCCAATTAAACCGCCCATCTGGGTATTTCCCAGCATACTTTGTTCGATAAAGGTCACTTCAAACGGCAAAACGAGTTTTAAACCTGCACTGCCAAAGCGTGTGTGCCAACCGTATTGCCCATTTTCAACAATCGTTGGATTCGCCCTGTTGTCATAATATAAAGCACGAAATTTCAACACATCAGGGCGTTCCATATTAAACCCTGCGTAATAACCAGCACGTCCATCAACTTCCGTAAATGGTTGCGTTGTTAAGGCTTGTTTAGGAAAAATATCTTGAATGTGCGTTGGATTCGGTAATTTGAAACCATCTAAAATGGTCGCTTCATAATCGTGCAGCCGCCAACCACGAAAGGCGAGCAGTGTTCCAGCGGTATCATTATTGCCAAAACCTGCGCCGAAAAAATCAACGTGGTCGCCATTTTCAAGGTGATAACTGAGCGTTGCCTCGCCGCCAAATGTTTTTAATTCTTCACCTACCCACGAATTGATAGCTGACGACGTGAGGGTGTAAGGACTTGTCCAGGCTGTCCCCGTATTTTCCAGCGAAATGGGCGCAAAAAACGAACCTAATCGCGCATTGATACGCCATGGCGAGGTACTTACTGGTTTAAAAAATAAAACGGCTTCGCTAATATCGACCGGATTTTTCGCATCGTATCCATATTTTGCCGTAATTGAACCTGTCCACGACCAATTAAGTCGCCCTTGCAAAGTTAATGCA
This sequence comes from Methylococcaceae bacterium, assembly GCA_031970635.1. GTDB lineage: Bacteria > Pseudomonadota > Gammaproteobacteria > Methylococcales > Methylomonadaceae > UBA10906. The sequence goes on from DALYHZ010000010.1 coordinate 19,743, forward strand.
ACTTCATTGACATGAAACAAATCCCGATTTGCGCCACCGTCCCAAAATTTACTAAAACTCGTATTGTTTTGGCTATCGCTTTCAGTGTGAAGGTAACGAAAATCTGCCTCGCCATGAACTTGAATATTATGAAAATCATCCGCATGCAATGTGTTTGCAAAAACAATTAAACTTATCCATCCAAAGCGTTGAATTTCTCGTTTCATGGTAACTCACTTAATAAAGTGGATTTTGACTGTCTTCGGCAGGTGGCTTGCCGGTGCGCGATGTTGTTTTTAACGTTACTTTTTGTTCAATGGGTGCAGTCTTTTCGGTATTTAATTTGAGTTGCTGGAGTTGCACATTATTTGGACTGTCTAAATTCGGATGCCAAAGGGTCAATGTGTAATCATCAGCAGGTAAATTTAATGACCATGCACCTTTTGAATCCGTTTGAGTGAAATAAGGCGCGTCGGTAACATACACATAGCCCACCATCCAATCATGAATATTACAACCTAAAACCACAATGCCCGCTTTGTCGAAAGAAATAGGTTTGGCTGGCATGCCTTTATAAAGTTGAATTTCGAATGGATTGGTTGGCGAAAATGAATAAACGTGATGTTGAATGTTGTCGCTATTTGGGAAAACAACCGATTCGCCAGTGTGTACGGCTAAAATATGCGATATGAACTCACGATTGCGTTGGTCTATTGTGCGTGGCGAAGTGGCTAAAGAAGGTTTAGTTTTTGATGTTCCAACGGCTGTAATGACCACTTCAAAAACGGGTTCGCCGTCGGTTGTTGTTACAGTTCCTTGCAATGTTATGGCAGAAACATTAAAACTAAACATACCGAGTAATAACAAATACCAACGATTTTTCAACATAATGATTTACTCGCTAGAAACTCGATTTTTATTCGCTCATATCGTTTAAGGTTTAATTGCGGTGACTAAGGCATTCACTGCCATACGATGAGCTAAATTGACATTGATGAAACCGGCAGTTTGTAATTGTTCTAATGAAACACTTTCGCGCATGACATGATTTTCAGATTCGTCATTGAACAAATGAATAATCCAATGTTCAAGCACATCTAACTTTTTCTCTGCAATTAAAACGCGAAAATAACCTGCTACTTCTTCTTGCGTGGCGCGAGTGTGTTGCGAAATATCGTCAAGCGCGTAACGGTCGCCGTTAATAAAGAAGCCGCCCGATTTTAAAACGCGAAAAATTTCTCTAACCACTTCGGCGCGATAAGTATTCAAAAAATTATGCAGTGTGTACGCTGAGGCAATCACATCGACGCTGGCATCGGGTAGCTTTTGCAATGCCGTCAACGCATCATCTTGTGAAAACGTCAGTTGTCCCGATTCAACCCAAGCGTGTAAATGTGCTTTGGCTTGATTTTGCATCACGGGTTCATTGTCGATGCTTAAAATTTGCGTATTATCGCTCGCACTTAATAACGCCAAGGTGGTAATGCCTGTGCCGCCACCTAATTCAACAACGGTTAATTTGTCTGTTTTATTTTCCGCATAATTTTTTAATGTTTCGCCAACCAAGTGACTCATTTGGGTTGCTAAGGGACAAATCAAATTGAGTGTGTCGTAATCTTGCCCAATCACGCCGGAGAATAGGGCATCGTATTTTGTCGTCATTTTTTATTCTTCCCGTTGTTTTTTGGCTTCATACGCAGCAAGTTGTTCGGGCGTTGCGTCAGTTTGAAATTTCTCTTTCCATTCGCTATAAGGCATGCCATAAATGATTTCACGCGCTTGTTCGTAATCGATTTCAACGCCTCGTTCTTCAGCGGCAGAAACATACCATTTCGCCAAACAATTTCGGCAAAAATCCGCTAAAACCATTAACTCGATATTTTGAACTTCGGTGTGTGTTTGCAAATGTGAGACTAAGCGACGAAAGGCGGCGGCTTCTAATTCGGTTTGTTGTGTAGGTGTCATGAAATTCCTGATATTTTTCAATTAAGCATTTGACGGCATTTTAGCAGAATTATTGCGCCTATACATTGCGCGGCAAAGATTTTACAATAACGCTACGTTAAGGCTTTTGCTTTAATCATTCACGTTTTTATCTCACACTTACCGCGCGATTTCATGATTAAACAACTTGTTGAATTTTTCCCTATCGTCCTCTTCTTTATCGCGTTTAAACTTTATGATGTTTACGTTGCGACAGCCGTTGTTATTGTTGCAACTATTTTGCAAGTCGCTTATGCGTGGTTTAAACATCGCAAAGTGGAAACCATGCAATGGATTACGCTGGTTTTAGTTATTGTAATGGGCGGTCTGACGCTGATTTTACATGATGACCAATTTGTAAAATGGAAATTGTCGATTATCGAATGGCTGTTTGGTGGCGTATTTTTGGGCAGTCAATTTATTGGGAAAAAACCGTTTATTGAACGCATGATGTCAAGCCAATTAACACTGCCTGCACCCGTTTGGAAATATTTAAATTTATGTTGGGCATTGTTTTTTATTGGCGTAGGTTTTTTAAACGTTTATGTCATGTTTCATTACGATACTAATGATTGGGTCACGTTTAAAACCTTTGTTGTACCAGGTTTGATGGCGGTTTTTATCGTTCTACAAATGATTTTTCTTTATAAATATTTACCTGACAGCGAGGCTTAGACCATGCTTTACGCTATTATTTGCGAAGATGTCGCAGACAGTTTGCCAAAACGTCAAGTGGCGCGTCCGGCGCATTTAGCGCGTTTACAAGCTCTGCAAGATGCTGGACGTTTAATTTTGGCAGGACCGCATCCGGCAATTGATGCCGAAAATCCAGCAGAAGCGGGTTTTACTGGCAGTTTGATTGTGGCAGAATTTGTTTCACTTGCTGACGCGCAAACTTGGGCAAATGCTGATCCCTATTTTGACGCAGGCGTTTATGCGCGTGTGACTGTTAAACCTTTTAAACAAGTTTTTCCCTCATGAAAGAAACGATAGATTTAATTCGCCATAACTTAACCACCGCATTAAAACCCTCTCTGTTAGAAATTATTGATAACAGTGCCGCGCACGCAGGTCATGCGGGAGCAAAACAAGGTGGTGGACATTACAACGTCACAATTGTGAGTGCGGCGTTTGAAAAGAAAACCCTTGTTCAACGTCACCAACTGATTTATACGGCGTTGGGTGATATGATGAAACACGAAATTCATGCCTTAGGCATCAATGCGCTTACTCCCACTGAAGAATCAAAAGGAAAATTATAAATGAAGCTCAAATTACTCTCTTTACTCATTGCTGGTTTAGCTGTAACTGGTTGCGATCAAAAACCTGCTAACACAACAGCGACAACACCTGCTAACACAACAGCGGCAACACCTGTGATTGTTGATAAAGCCAATGCTGTTGCCGTTGTAAATGGTCAATATATTGCGAAATCTGCATTGGAAGAATTAGAAAAAGAAATCGCGATGCGTAGTCATGGTCAAACTTTTCCTAAAGAAAAATTAGTGGAAGAGTTAATCCAACGTGAATTGCTTATTCAAGATGCAACTCAGAAAAATTTAGATCAAACGCCTGAATTTGTAGCGCGTTTGAACGATGCGAGAAAAGCCTTATTATCACAAACCGATTTGCAAAACTTTATCGCGGCAAATCCTGTCACCGATGCGGAAGTGAAAGCTGAATACGATAGCAAAGTAGCGGCAGAAAAAGGTGTGGAATACAAAGCACGTCACATTTTGGTAAAAACCGAAGCTGAAGCGAAAAAAATTATTGCTGATTTAGACAAAGGTGGTGATTTCACTAAATTGGCAAATAAATTTTCGTTAGATGGTAAAGAAGCACAAAACGGCGGTGATTTAGGCTGGTTCTTAGCGGCACAAATGGTTGCACCGTTCTCTGATGCCGTTGCCGCATTAGAAAATGGCAAATACACCAAAACGCCAGTACAAACGCAATTTGGTTATCATGTGATTTTGCGTGAAGACTCACGTCCACAAACGCCACCACCTTTGGAAGCGGTAAAAGACCAATTAGCACCGTTCTTGCAACGTCAAAAAGTACAAACGATGTTGGAAGGTTTGCGTAAGTCAGCAAAAGTTGAAGTTTTAATTCCATTAACCGAAGAAAAACCGAAAACAGAAGCACCTGCAATCGTTGAATCTGTACAACCTGCTGCCGCGCCAGCACCTGCAGAGGCAGCACCAACTGAAGCAAAACCGGCTGAACCTGCGACACCTGCACCAGCTCCTGCGGCTGAACCTGCTAAAGAAGGCGTAAAATAAGTTTTTTACACGAGTTCACAATAATTGTCATTGTGAACTCGTGTTACAATACTTTTTCCAAATACTGCACCATCAATTGCACGTTGCGGTTGCCGCGATATTGATTGATGTCTAATTTGTAAGCCAAACACACGCGACGCATC